>NZ_BCBO01000075.1:0-14221 GCF_001320835.1 Pseudomonas sp. NBRC 111138
GGGAGCTTGCTCCCGCTGGAGTGCGAAGCGCTCCCACGATTTTAGGGCCGCTACGCAGCCCAGCGGGAGCAAGCTCCCTCGCCACAACAGCTCACTTACAGATATTGCGCCATGATTTCGTCTATACGGCCGCTGTTGCGTAACTCATCCAATGCGGCCTGGAGCCTGGCCACCACCTCATCCGACACGTCTTTGTTCAACGCCAGGTAAAGCTGCGCACTGTTGAAGCGCAATACCGTCTTGAGCCCGTTCACCCCCACCTGCCGCGCCAGGTAACGCCCAGCGGGGTCGCCTGTGGCCCACAGGTCGATCTGGCCTTCCATAAGCTTTTGCGCATTATCCTGGTCACGCAGGGCGACTATCGGCTTGAGCCCCTGCTTGTCCAGGCTTTCGGCAATGGCATCGCCTTTGTAGGCGCCAATCTTGTAGCGGCGCGCTTGCTCCAGATTTTCCAACTCGATCTTGCTGTCTGCCTTGGCCAGCAACACCCAATCGTCCGGGCCGATAGGGCCGACCCATTTGAACAAGGCTTCACGATCTGGCAACCGCGCCATTACAAACACGCCGTAACCTGGCTGTTCCAGGGCGAGCTTGTAGATTCGCTCCCAAGGAAAACGCAGAGTGAGGTTGTAGGAAATGCCAGCGCGCTTGAAGGTTTCGCGCACGATGTCCACGGCAATGCCTTCGATGTTCTCGTCCTTGGCGAAGTTCTTGCCGTTTTTCGCCATGTTGTAGGGCGGGAAATTTTCCGTCAGCAACACCAGGGAGGCGTCAGACGGTTGTTCGGCGTGTGCCGGAGCCACCATGAGCATGGAGGAACTGGCGAGGGCGAGCAGCAGGTGTTTGAACATGAAGGCTACCGGAATCCATGGCAAGCGCAGAGAGTGCCGCGAGCCTGCCATGGTGTCCAGCAGCGTTTAGCGCACGACGATACCGCGCGCTGCCATGTAGGCCTTGGCCTCGGGCACGGTGTATTCGCCAAAGTGGAAAATACTCGCCGCCAGCACCGCGCTGGCATGGCCTTCAAGCACGCCATCGGCCAGGTGTTGCAGGTTGCCGACGCCGCCCGACGCGATCACCGGGATGCCCAGTGCATCGCTGATGGCGCGGGTGACACCCAGGTCGAAACCGTTTTTCATGCCGTCCTGGTCCATGCTGGTCAGCAGGATCTCACCGGCGCCCAGGCCTTCCATCTTCATCGCCCACTCCACCGCGTCCAGCCCGGTAGGCTTGCGCCCGCCGTGGGTGAAGATCTCCCAGCGCGGGGGTTCGCCCGGGCCGGAGACCTTCTTGGCGTCGATAGCCACCACGATGCATTGCGAACCGAAGTGCTGCGCGGCTTCGCCGACAAACTCGGGGTTGAACACCGCGGCGGTGTTGATCGAGACCTTGTCCGCACCGGCATTGAGCAGGTTGCGGATGTCTTGCACTGTGCGCACGCCGCCACCCACGGTCAGCGGGATAAACACCTGGCTGGCCATGCGCTCGACGGTATGCAGCGTGGTATCGCGGCCATCGACGCTGGCGGTGATGTCGAGAAAGGTAATCTCGTCGGCACCTTGCTCATCGTAGCGACGGGCAATTTCCACCGGGTCGCCGGCGTCACGGATGTTCTCGAACTTGACGCCCTTGACCACGCGACCGTTGTCGACGTCCAGGCAAGGGATGATGCGTTTGGCCAGCGCCATGGTCAGTCCTCAGCCGTTGTAGGCGTCGCAGTAAGCCTGGGCTTCGGCGACGTCCAGAGTGCCTTCATAGATCGCACGGCCGGTGATGGCGCCGATGATCCCAGGCGCCTTGGCGTCCAGCAGCGACTTGATGTCGCCCAGGTTGTGGATGCCGCCGGAAGCGATCACCGGAATCTTGGTGGCCGCTGCCAGGGCTGCGGTGAAGGGTACGTTGCAGCCCTGCATCATGCCGTCTTTGGCGATGTCGGTATAAACGATGGCGGACACGCCGTCGGCTTCGAACTGCTTGGCCAGGTCGATCACTTGCACGGTGCTGATTTCAGCCCAGCCGTCGGTGGCGACGAAGCCGTCCTTGGCATCCAGGCCGACGATCACCTTGCCAGGGAACGCGCGGCAGGCTTCGGCGACGAAGGCTGGGTCTTTCACGGCCTTGGTGCCGATGATCACGTAGCTCACGCCCGCTTTCACGTAGTGCTCGATGGTTTCCAGGGAGCGGATACCGCCGCCGATCTGGATCGGCAGGGTCGGGTAGCGCTTGGCGATGGCGGTGACCACCTCGCCATTGACCGGCTGGCCTTCGAAGGCGCCGTTCAGGTCCACCAGATGCAGACGACGGCAGCCCCCTTCTACCCATTTGGCAGCCATGCTCACCGGGTCATCGGAGAACACGGTGGAATCTTCCATGCGGCCTTGGCGCAGGCGGACACAAGCGCCGTCCTTGAGATCGATAGCGGGGATAATCAGCATCTGGCAAACCTTATTCGATATTCAGCAATGCTTGGGAAATCAGGGTTTCTCAAGCGACCACAAGTCGCTTTCGATGCTTTCGAACCTTTCTTTAAGGAGCGTCTGCGTGTCGAAAATCGCCCTGTTGTAATAATGCGGCGCCACTTCGGTGGTGAACAACTCAAGAATTTCGGCGACCTCGAACGAGCCCAGCTTGAGCTCGAAGCGGTCTTCCATGAACCGCTTGATCTTGTCGGTAGCCTCACGTTCCTGCTCGGGCGCGAGGTTCAAGATCGGCGGCTTCGGCTTCCTCCCCATTTACCAGCGACCATCCCACGCGGCGAAATTCTGCAGCAATTGCAGGCCATGGGTATGGCTTTTCTCCGGGTGAAACTGCACGGCAAAGCGCGAACCATCGGCCAGTGCGGCGGCAAAATCGACGCCGTAATGCCCGCCACCCACCACCTGGCGCGGGTTACCGGCGGCGATGTAGTAGCTGTGCACGAAGTAGAAACGCGCCATGTCCGGGATGTCGTGCCACAGCGGGTGGTCGACGGTGCGGCGCACTTCGTTCCAGCCCATGTGCGGGACTTTGAGGTGCTCGCCATCTTCATGCAGGTCTTTGCCGAAGAACTTCACCTGCCCTGGAAACAGGCCAATGCAGTCGACACCGCCGTTCTCTTCACTGCTGTCGAGCAAGGCTTGCATGCCCACGCAGATACCGAGGAAGGGGCGGTCCTGGCTGACTTCGCGCACCAGGCTATCAAAGCCCAGGCGACGGATCTCGGCCATGCAATCGCGAATCGCGCCGACGCCGGGGAACACCACACGGTCGGCTTCGCGAATCACGTTGGCATCGCTGGTGATCAGCACCTTGCCGGCGCCTACATGCTCAAGGGCCTTGGCCACCGAGTGCAGGTTACCCATGCCGTAATCGATAACCGCGACCGTCTGCATTACAGGACGCCCTTGGTCGACGGCATTTGCCCGCCCATGCGCTCATCGACTTCCACGGCCATGCGCAGTGCGCGGCCGAAAGCCTTGAACACGGTTTCGATCTGGTGGTGAGTGTTGGTGCCGCGCAGGTTGTCGATGTGCAGGCTGACCAGTGCGTGGTTGACAAAGCCCTGGAAGAATTCCTGGAACAGGTCGACGTCAAAGCCACGGCCCACGTTAGCGCGGGTGTACGGCACGTGCATCTGCAAACCCGGGCGACCGGAGAAGTCGATGACCACACGGGACAGCGCTTCATCCAACGGGACATAGGCATGGCCGTAGCGACGGATGCCTTTTTTGTCGCCGATGGCCTTGGCAAACGCCTGGCCGAGGGTGATGCCCACGTCTTCCACCATGTGGTGGTCGTCGATATGCAGGTCGCCTTTGCCGACGATATCCAGGTCGATCAGCCCGTGACGGGCGATCTGGTCCAGCATGTGCTCAAGAAAAGGTACACCGATATCAAATCGGGCCTTTCCGGTGCCATCCAGGTTGATCGAGGCTTTGATCTGGGTTTCCAGAGTGTCGCGCTCGACAGATGCCTTACGTTCGGCCATCACCAGCTCCGCAAAATCATTGGGCGAAAAAGGCAGCCATTATAGGGGCGCAGGCGCTAAACAGAAACAACGAAGGGGATAAGACTGACGAGTTGGAGCGAGGAATGTCGGGGATAGACATGTGCATACATGTGAGCATGGGCTTATGTGGGAGCTGGCTTGCCTGCGATGCATACACCTCGGGGTATCAGTTACACCGCAGTGATGCTATCGCAGGCAAGCCAGCTCCCACACAAGCCCGGCCCCCACAGGAGCCGGGCCCACCCTTATTGCGGTGTCAGTGGAACAGTACCGCGGTCTTCTGCAGGGTCACCCACACACCCCACGCCAGCGGAATACCCACTACCAGCCACGCGGCAATCGCCAGCGGCTTGCTGGCGGCGGAGGCCTTCCACTCCAGCACGGTGCTCGCATCAGCACCTTTGTCATGGCCCAGCGCCTGTTCGGCGGCAAGTTCCGCGTCGGTCATGAAGTACTTGTCGGCCACCGGGCGCACCAGCAGGTTGCAGATGAAGCCCAGCACCAGCAGGCCGGCCAGGATGTACAAGGTGATGTCGTAGGCCGCGGCGCGTTCAACGCCGATGCTCAACTGGTATTCACGCAGGTAGTTCACCAACACCGGGCCCAACACGCCCGCAGCGGCCCAGGCGGTCAACAGGCGACCGTGGATCGCGCCAACCATCTGAGTGCCGAACAGGTCCGCCAGGTAGGCCGGAACCGTGGCAAAACCACCGCCGTACATCGACAGAATGATGCAGAACGCGGCCACGAACAGCGCCACGTTACCCAGGTGCCCCAGGTTCGGGATCAGCGCGTACAGGGCAAAGCCCAGGGCGAAGAACACAAAATAGGTGTTTTTACGCCCCAGGTAGTCGGAGAACGACGCCCAGAAGAACCGGCCACCGATGTTGAACAGGCTCAACAGGCCGGTAAAACCAGCGGCAATGGCTGCAATGGAGGCCAACTGGCCCGCATCCAATTGACCAAATGGCACATCAACACCCAGCAACTTGCCGCCGAACACTTCCTGCAGCAGTGGCGAAGCCATGCCCAGGATGCCGATACCGGCCGACACGTTCAGGCACAGCACCAGCCATACCAGGCGGAACTGCGGGGTTTTCCACGCGACATTCACATGCACATGGCGGTGAGTGATCATCGCATTGCTGGCTTTTTTCGCCGGAGCAGTCCAACCCTCAGGCTTCCAGCCGGTTGGCGGCACGCGATACAGCAGTGCGCCACCGATCATGAACACGAAGTAAATCGCCGCCATGACCACAAAGCTCTGCCATACACCGACGCTGGTCGGTGAAGAGAAATGGCCCATCAGCGCCGCGGCCAAAGGTGCACCCACCATCGCGCCGCCGCCAAAGCCCATGATCGCCATGCCAGTCGCCATGCCGCGTTTGTCCGGGAACCACTTGATCAAGGTCGAAACGGGCGAGATATAGCCCAGGCCCAGGCCAATACCGCCAATGACCCCGGAGCCGATCCACATCAGCCAGATCTGGTGGGTATAGATACCCAAGGCGGAGATCAGCAGGCCACCACACCAGCACAGCGCCGAGACAACACCAGCCTTACGCGGCCCGGCGTGTTCCAGCCAGCCGCCCCAGATTGCTGCGGAGCAGCCCAGGAAGATGAAGAACAGGGTATAGATCCAGCCCAGCATGGAGATGGGCCAGTCGCATTGGGACGAAAAGACTTGGGCGATAAAGCTCATGTCCGGAGCGCAGGCCACAGGTGCGGTGATGCCCAGCGCCTTGGACAAGGGCAGCCAGAACACCGAGAAGCCGTAGGCCATGCCGATGCACAAGTGGATGGCCAGTGCGGCCGGTGGAACCAGCCAGCGGTTGAAGCCCGGCTTGGCGATGATGCGCTCCTTGGACAGGAACGCAGGCTGTGCGGCGGCATTGCCGGCCACAGTGCTAGTGCTCATTGGTGTTTCCCCCAGTTATTGGTATGCGTCCGTCAGGCGCTCTCTCCCTCGGCCTTGCACGCAAAGCGTGGCCGTTTTGTTGAGTGAAGCTCCCTTTTAGGCGCGACGTTAAGTCGCAGAAGGCGGACGAACGTGCAGAGATTAGCACCAGTGGATGACGGAAAAATCAAACTGCCACTACCTTTTTTCGATTATCTGTATTTTCTTGACGTCAAAATCCCATTTCCGCACCGGTGGATACAATGTAACGATCCGTGAACTGACGCCGGCCTTCGGGCGTTATACTCTGCGGCTAAATTTTGAAATCGACATACAAGGACTCGCCCATGAAAGCGTTCGGCAAAATCCTGGGTCTGGTACTTCTCGGGCTGTTGCTGATCATTGTGGCGCTCGGCTTTGCCCTGACCCACCTTTTCGATCCCAACGACTACAAAGAAGAAATTCGCCAGATAGCCCGCGACAAGGCCCACATCGAGCTGACGCTCAATGGCGATATCGGCTGGAGCCTGTTCCCCTGGCTGGGCCTGGAGCTTCATGAAGCCAGCGTCGCAACCCTGACCGCACCGACTCAACCGTTTGCCGACTTGCAGATGCTCGGCCTCTCAGTGCGCGTACTGCCGCTGCTGCGCCGCGAAGTGCAGATGAGCGATGTGCGTGTCGAGGGCCTGAACCTGCGCCTGAACCGCGATAAGCAAGGCCACGGCAACTGGGAAGACATCGGCAAGAACCTGCCCGACGAAACCGCCGGTGCCCCCGCTCCCGCGCCGGTCGAACCGGTGGCTGAAACCAAGCCGGAAAAACCGCCGCAGCCGATCCGCCTGGACATCGACAGCCTGACCATCAACAACGCCCGCGTCGAATACACCGATGAACAGACCGGCAAGCAATTGAGTGCCGAAAGTATCCAGTTGAGTGCCGGTGCCATCCACGAAGGCGCCAGCATCCCGCTGAAACTCACGGCGTTCCTGGGTAGCAACCAGCCGCTGATGCGGGTCAAGACTGAGCTGAACGGCAACTTGCGCATCCAGCGCGCGCTCAAGCGTTATCAGTTCGAAGACATGCGCTTGAGTGGCGAAGCCACCGGTGAGCCGTTGCAAGGCAAGACCGTGAGCTTCTCCACCCAGGGCCAACTGCTGGTGGACTTGGCGGCCAACGTCGCCGAATGGACCAACCTGAAACTGGCGGCCAACCAACTGCGCGCCCTGGGGGAACTGAAGGCCAATGACCTGGACAAAACCCCGCAGATCAGCGGCGCCCTGTCGGTTGCCCAGTTTGACCTGGCCAAGTTTCTTGAGAGCGTCGGCCACCCACTGCCTGCCATGGCCCCAGGCAGCCTGAGCAAGGTCGAACTGGTGAGCCGCCTCAAGGGCACGCCCACCAGCGTCGCCCTGGAAGACTTGAACCTGAAGCTCGATGCCAGCACCTTCACCGGCCGCGTCGCCGTGGATGACTTCGCCAAGCAGTCACTGCGTGTGCAGCTCAAGGGCGATACCTTCAATGCCGACAATTACCTGCCGGCCAAATCCGAAGCCGCCAAAGGCGCAACCGCCGCACGCCAGGCCGAAGTACAGAGCAGCGAAGCCGGCGCCATGGCGGCAGGCGGCAGTACACCATTGCCGGAGGCGCCAACCAAAGGTGCCTGGAGCAACGACAAACTGCTGCCGCTGACGCGCCTGCGCAGCCTGGACGTGAATGCAGACCTGGCCTTTGGCGAACTGACCCTGAGCCAGTTGCCCATTCAGAACGCGGTGCTCAAAGCCTCCGGCATTGACGGGCAACTCAAGCTCGACACCCTTAGCGGCGGTCTCTACAACGGCACGTTCCAGGCCAACGGCACACTCGACGTACGCCAGGACACGCCAGTGCTGGCCCTGCAAAGCCACATCAAGCAGGTGCCCGTTGAGCGCATCCTGCAGGCCCAAGGGAAAAACCCGCCGGTCAAAGGCCAGCTCACCCTCGACAGTAACCTCAACGGCCGTGGCAATAGCCAGAAGGCCTTGATCGACAGCCTCAACGGCACCACCAGCATCGTGATCAACAACGGTGTGCTGCTCAATGCCAACATCGAGCAGCAACTGTGCACCGGCATCGCCCTGCTCAACCGCAAGACCCTGAGCGCCACACCAGGCGGCAAGGACACGCCCTTCCAGGAACTGCGCGGCAACCTCACGCTCCGTAACGGCGTGGCCAGCAACCCCGACCTGAAAGTACGCATTCCTGGCCTGACGCTCAACGGCAACGGTGATGTGGATTTACGCGTGCTGGGCATGGACTACCGCGTCGGCATCATCGTCGAAGGCGACAAGCGCGACGTGCCGGACCCAGCCTGCCAGGTCGGCGCCAACTTCCAAGGCATTGAGGTGCCACTGCGCTGCCGAGGCCCGCTTGAGCTCGGCGCCAAGGCCTGCCGCCTGGACAAGGACGGCCTGGGCCAGGTCGCCCTCAAGGCTGCCGGCAACCGCCTCAACGAGAAGCTGGAAGAGAAACTCGACAAGGTTAACCCCAAGCTCAAAGACGCATTGAAAGGCCTGTTCAACCGATGAGAAACGAGCAGTTTTCACAAGCGGTGCTGGACTGGTACGACCGCCATGGCCGCCACGACCTGCCTTGGCAACAGGACATCACCCCTTACCGGGTGTGGGTGTCGGAGATCATGCTGCAACAGACCCAGGTCAGCACCGTGCTCAACTACTTCGACCGGTTCATGGCGTCCCTGCCGACCGTCGAAGCCCTGGCCGCTGCGCCGGAAGATGAAGTGCTGCACCTGTGGACGGGCCTGGGCTACTACACCCGGGCGCGCAACCTGCAGAAGACCGCCAGGATCGTGGTGGCCGAACACGGCGGCGAATTCCCCCGCGACGTGGAAAAGCTCACCGAGCTGCCGGGCATCGGCCTGTCCACCGCTGGCGCGATTGCCAGCCTGAGCATGGGCCTGCGCGCGCCGATCCTCGACGGCAACGTCAAACGCGTGCTGGCGCGCTTTACCGCGCAAGAGGGTTACCCGGGCGAGCCCAAGGTCGCCAAACAGCTGTGGGCCACCGCAGAGCGCTTCACACCCTTTGAGCGCGTCAACGCCTACACCCAGGCCATGATGGACATGGGCGCCACCCTGTGCACCCGCAGCAAACCCAGCTGCCTGCTGTGCCCGCTGGAAAAAGGCTGCGAAGCCCACATGCTGGGCCTGGAAACACGCTACCCGATCCCGAAGCCGCGCAAGACCGTCCCGCAAAAGCGCACGCTGATGCCCATGCTGGCCAACGCAGAGGGCGCGATCCTGCTTTACCGTCGCCCGTCTACGGGCTTGTGGGGCGGCTTGTGGAGCTTGCCGGAGCTGGACGACCTGCAAGACCTGGATCACCTCGCCAACCAGCACGCGCTGGCGCTGGGCAAGCATCAGGAACTGCCCGGGCTGGTCCACACTTTCAGCCACTTCCAACTGGCCATCGAACCCTGGCTGGTCCAGGTCGAGGAAACCGCCCATCACGTGGCCGAGGCCGACTGGCTCTGGTATAACCTCGCCACCCCGCCGCGCCTGGGCCTTGCCGCCCCGGTGAAAAAACTGCTGAAGCGCGCGGCCGACGTATTGAACGCAGGAGTTTCGTCATGACCCGCACCATCATGTGCCGCAAGTACAAAGAAGAACTGCCAGCCCTGGAGCGCCCTCCGTACCCAGGTGCCAAGGGCCAGGACATCTACGAGCACGTCTCCGCCAAAGCCTGGGGCGACTGGTTGAAACACCAGACCCTGCTGATCAACGAAAAACGCCTGAACATGATGAACGCCGAAGACCGTAAATACCTGGCCGGCGAAATGGACAAGTTCTTTTCCGGCGAGGAATACGCCAAGGCCGACGGCTACGTGCCGCCTGCTCAATAATTGATCAAAAACCAGGATCTGCACGTAAGCGACGGTAATAATTAAATATTTTTTGAAAACTTGCTTGACGACCCCCTGAAAAACCCGTTTAATGCGCCCCGTTGCCCAGATAGCTCAGTCGGTAGAGCAGGGGATTGAAAATCCCCGTGTCGGCGGTTCGATTCCGTCTCTGGGCACCAAAATACCGAGAAACCCCAAGGAACAATGCGTTCCTTGGGGTTTTTTATTGCCTGCGATTTAATGCGACTCACGCATTTACGGACACGATGTCGCAGCAGGACGATTGAGGGTTATTTTTGGCTGGACTCAATCGTTCAGCCTTTACCCAAATCTCAGTTGTAAGGTTTTTTCATGACCCGCTTCTTGCTTTGCACCCTGTTACTACTGACCGCCCTGCTCAGTGGGTGTGCCACGCAGCTGGACGTAGCGATCAACGCGACGCCTGATCCCGACTATCACTTCGACCGGCAGGCAACCGTGCTGGTGACCTCCACTGGCGGAAGTGATGAAAACTCACTCAATGCTCGCTACTACCTGCGTGACATGGTCCGCGCCATGCAGGACCAGGGCTTTCGCAATGTCTTCACCGACACCACCCTGCCCAAGAACCACGCGCCGATCAAAATGACCGTCACCCTGGACGTCGACAGCAAGCAGGTGACGTATCGCTATACCGCCACCGAATACGGGCAGGTGGCAAAAAGCACCACCACTCAATGCAAGAAGAACAAGAAAAAGACCGACCAACTGACCTGCACCAGCACTCCAAACACCTCCTACGGCCCGGTAGGGACCTCGGAGCGCACCGGCTACACCACGCTCACCACCTTCCGGGTCACCGCTCGTGATGAAGTGAGCAGGCGCGCTGTCTACCTGCTAAGGGCGTCGTCCTATAACGACGACTGCCAAGCCGCCAAGGTCGAAGCCTTCCTGGTGCAGCAGGGTTTGCAGAACCTGAATTTCCAGGACCGCGTGCAGCGCAATTACACGGTCACGATGCCTGAAAGCTTCCGCTGCAAATAATCATCTGCTCGACAGGCCCTTGGCTCAAGGGCCTCCTTACTTGAGCAAGAACACCATCAACGGGTTGTCATTCAAGCGCCCTTGATAGCTCGGCGCCAGGTGCTCCACCGGCGACCCCTTCAACAGCGCGGTCTCCTTGCGCGACACGATCACCCAGGAGGGCCGGGGCAGCGCCGCCAACTTCTCAAGCTCGTGACGCCCGACAAACAGCGGCTGTTCATCGTGATCCAGGTTCATCATGTAGCGCACCGCCCAGGTATCCCGGGCCAGATCGACAAACACCAAGGGACCTGGCTGCGTCTGGCGCAACGCCTCCACCTGGCTGACAAACCGCCGGGTGTCGAATTGCAGGTCCTTGGCCGGCTCTATCACTGTCACAAGCAACAGCCATTGCGCCACCAGCGCGATCAGACTGAGCCACACCAACCGCCATGCTCGCTGCCAGGCAATCAACGCTGCGGCTTGCAGCACCACCAGCACGCCGATCATCAACGGCAAGGAAATCTCCGGCCAGTAGCCCTGCTTGTGCCAGGCGTGTCGACACACAAACAACACAACCACGCACAACGCCGGCAGCGCCGCGACCAGCCATTCGTAGCCACGACGCACGCCCACCAGCCAGCCTTGCGCATGCAGCAGCCCATAGGCAGCGACAGCCGCAAACATCGGCACCATCGGCAGAATGTAATAAGCGCGCTTGAAGTGCGGTACCGACAGGCCGAGCAGAATCATCAAGCCGCAGCCCCCGAACCGCACCAGCAATTGCAGGTGCTCATTGCCCCAACGCTCGGGCCAGCGATGGCGCAACGCAAACAGGGTCGCAAACGCCAGCGGAACCACCGGGAAGTAGCGGTACAAGCTCAGTTGGAAGTAAAAGTAAAACGGCTCACCCGACTCATCCAGACGCCCACCGACTTGCATCTTGAAGACTTCATCGGCAAACGCAGCGCCACCACTGAACCGCGCAAGCTTCATCAGCAGCCACCAGCACGCTGCGAGCAACACCAGGCCGGCAACGCCGTGGATCAGCACCTGCCGGACACGCTCTCCCGGCTTGCCCAATGCCCAATACACACACACCACCCCGCAGACTTCAATCAACCCCAGCGGCCCACGTATGGCAAAACCCAGGATGAACAGCGGGAACACCGCCAGTTGCCTCAGCCGTGACCCGAGGCGTTCGCCGGTGTGCAGCAGATAGAAACTGCCCACGCATAACAACGCGACCATCTGATCCAGGCACACCGAGCGCGACTTTTCGAGTAACTGGGCGGTGAGCAGCGTGAGCAGCACCGTCAGCAGCGACCAGGCACGGCTGTAGGGTGCCAGCAGGCGATACATCAGCGCGATCACCCCCGCCGACGCGAGCGCTGTGGGCAGCACATTCGCCAAGTGGTTCGGCGCGTCAAACAAGCGGGCGAATAGATAACTGAAGAAGGTCGCGGTGCCGGGGTAATCCGCATAGGGCTGGCCGTAGGTGGTGGGGAAAAGACTCGCGCCATGGCGATACATTTCCTGCATGAACAGCGCCCAACGCCCGTCAAAACCCTGGGGCTGCTGATCCCAGATACCTACTGTGAACAACAAGAGAGCGACCAGGAAAATACCCAGTGACTCCAGGCGAAAACGGTTGCGGTGATCCATCGGTTGACCTGTCAGGTGGGAAGCGCTGGCGTATGGTGCCGAACGCGCCCCTGAATGGCGCCTGAACAGACCTGAACATTCACGTGGTTACCGACTGGTGGGCCACACCACTGCCGGGATCAGGCGAACGTAGGCCAACTCGGCAACCAGCTCGATCAGGGTCTGCAGGATCACCACCGTTGCGGCCAAACCGCGCACATCCTCCGGCAGGGCCAGCGCCAATGGCAAAACCACCAGCGAATTACGCGTCGACGCACTGAACGTCACCGCCCGCGCCGTCACCGCTGGCAGTGCGAACAGCCGCGCAGCCCCAATGCCCATCAACGGTGCCAACAGTACAAAGGCCACGTAGATTGGAATGACCGGCAACAACAAATTGATATCTCGCACCACCGCAGTGATGTGCGAAGCGAGCACGACAAACAACACCAGCGCCATCGCCGGCACCGGCAACCACGCCCAGGCGCTGCTCCAAAGACCGATAGCGCTCGAACGCCGCGCAAGCGCGCTGGTGAGGACAGCCAGAAGCATCGGCACCACAATCAAGCCCACGAACGCCTCTACAAATGGCCCCGCCGCTACCACCACGCTGGATTGCTCGCCCAACATCAGCCCCAGGTATACCGGCAACAGCAGCAGTTGCAGCAAAAGCAACAGCGGGGTTGCCGCCAGCATCGAACGCGAATCGCCCTTGCCGATATGGGTAAACACCACCACGTAGTCGATACAGGGCGTTAGCAACACCAGCAGAGCGCCCACCAGCAACGCCGGACGCTCCACCAGGCCGCGGGTCAACCCCCACACCAGCAAAGGCACCAGAATGAAATTGGCCAGCAGCAAGGCCGCCATGAATCGCTTGTTGCCCAAGCCTTGGCGCAGCTCAAGAAAGGGTATCTGCAAAAACATCGCATACATCAGCACGGCGATGGCAGGTGTCACCCAAAGGCTGAAGCCCTGCGCCGACAAGGGCCAGAACAGGCCAAACGTGACGGCAACAAAGACGGCAACAAAGTAGATCGGGACCTGATGGTGTTCCAGGGTGTCACGGGTCATGGGCGGGCTCTGGTGGGTCAATAGACTGTCAGCCTAAGTACCCGCGCAGATAAGGTCGAGCACTACAGCAATCATTGCCGCCCGAGAAACCCTTGGGATTTACCCCAACCTGCGCTTCAATACACCCTCCAGACCAGACCCCCAAGGACGTTGAGCCCATGGCCTCGCCAAACAAGCAGCAAAAACGCGCCCACCGGGCAAAAGCCAAGGCCAAGCAAAACCGCACCCAGCGCGCCGTGGCGCACAAGCCGGATGCTTTTGCTGGCGACGACAGCCGCATCGACCTTGAGTCGGTGGATTTGACTGAACTGTTCGTCGAAATGCGTGCCGCTGGCGAGATCAGCCAGCAGGCGCTGTGTGCGGTGTTCCTGGCGCACCCGTTGCTGGCGCTGGTGCTGGAGCAGGAAGGCGAAGAAGAAGCGACCGACTTTATCCTGGCGGCGCTGATCGAGTATCGGCAGTGGGCGACGGACAGCGATGACGAAGCCGCGGCGTTAGCGTGGATTGAGTCGCCGCAGTTCCAGGCCGATTACGTGGCGGCGTCCCAGGCGCTGGCCAACGCCCCCGACTGACACAAAATAAAAATGTGGGAGCGGGCTTGCCCTAATGCCAGTCAGTTAAGAGCTCGAGCAGACAACCAGTGACTTGTGGCGAGGGAGCTTGCTCCCGCTGGACTGCGTAGCAGTCCCATTTTTGGGGCCGCTTCGCGCCCCAGCGGG
>NZ_BCBO01000076.1:0-62373 GCF_001320835.1 Pseudomonas sp. NBRC 111138
GTTAGGGCTTGCCCGCGATGGCGGTGTGTCAGTCGACGAATATATCGACTGGCAGTCCGTCATCGCGGGCAAGCCCGGCTCCCACATTGTTGCGCGGTGCGCTACCACCGTCTCTCGTCAGTTAAGCGCCGCAGCCCCTACTCTTTGGGCCTTGCGACGGCTCGCCACCACCAACCCCGCCAATACCACCAGCAAGCTCAGAACCCCGGTGGCGATGATCTCGACCCGGTGCGCTTCCTGGAACAGCATGATGGTCAACGTACCGACGATAAACACCATTACCGCGTACGTCAGGCCTGGGAACAGCCACATCTTGAAGACGATCTTCTCGCCCGCTGCCGCACGCTTCTGGCGCATGCGCAGTTGCGACACGGCAATCACCAGGTACACCAGCAACGCAATGGCGCCGGAGCTGGCCAGCAGGAATTCGAACACCGCCGCCGGAGCGACGTAGTTGGCGAATACCGCCAGGAACGCGGCGCCGGTAGACAGCAACACCGCCCAGTAAGGCGTGCCGCTCTTGTTGGTGCGCTTGGCCACGGCCGGTGCGTCACCGCGACGGCCCAGGGAGAACAGCATGCGCGACGCGGTGTACAGCGCCGAGTTGAGGCAACTGGTCACGGCAACCAGCACCACCAGGTCGACAATCAGCTTGGCGTTCGGGATACCCATGCGCTCCAGCACGGTCTGGTAGGAACCTACGGCAGCCAGGGTCGGATCGTTCCAAGGCACCAGGGACACCACGATGAAGATCGACAACAGGTAGAACAAACCAATCCGCCAGATCACCGAGTTGGTGGCCTTGGTGATTTGCTGGCCCGGGTTCTTCGATTCGGCTGCGGCGATGGTGACAATCTCGGTGCCCATGAACGAGAACATGGTGGTCAGGATCGCCGCCAATACGGCACCCATGCCGTTGGGCATGAACCCTTGGGTATCGAACAGGTGCGAAACACCGCTGACCTGGCTGGTGGGCAAGAAGCCGAAGATCGCGGCCAGGCCGAGGATCACAAAGCCCACGATCGCCACGACCTTGATCAGCGCAAACCAGAACTCAAACTCGCCGTAGTTCTTCACGCTGAACAAGTTGGTTGCGGTGAGCAGCAAGGTAATGACCAGGGTGAACACCCAGATCGCCACGTCGGGGAACCAGGCGTGCAGGATGGTCGCCGCCGCGTTGGCTTCCAGTGGAATCACCAGCACCCAGAACCACCAGTAGAGCCAGCCAATGGTGAAACCGGCCCAGTGGCCGATTGCCCGGTCGGCATAGGTAGAGAACGAACCGGTATCCGGTGACGCAACGGCCATCTCGGCCAGCATGCGCATCACCAGGACTACCAGCGTACCGGCGGCTGCATAGGCCAACAGCACAGCCGGGCCGGCAGCAGCGATCGCATGGCCGGAGCCGACAAACAAACCGGCGCCGATGACACCGGCAATCGACAGCATGGTGACGTGACGCGGTTTGAGCCCCTGTTCGAGGTCATTGGAGCTTTGCGTACTACTCATTGACACACCTTTGCGAGGAATTGCGAAAACGGTTCGCCCGGCTTGCAGCCTTTCTCGTGAAAAGAATCCAACAGGGCGTTCTTTATTTTTTACGCAAGATTTGCGCCAAAATATTTCAGAACCACAGTTGGCGGGGGCTGTAGGACAATTCACTACTCATCGCAAGTCATTGAGAACAATGGCATTCCGCTATAGCGTTACCGTGCGACTCACATTCATGGCATTGCGACGCACCAAAAACACACACAAAAAGTACGTGACGCCCCATAACCGGGCTGATATGGACCGTTTGCCCGGTTAACCCTTCCAACACCCGGCCAAAGCTGGCACCATCGCGCCCTTTTTTACGCGAAGCCTGTGGATCTTTCCGGGTCAAACGTCTGTAGGTTGTTGATGGCGCGACACACTGCTGCGCCGATGCGACACCCTGCCGCAGACCACCGGTTAACCGTCCGCAGCGCTGTTGGCTGTCATCCAAACGCTATGCTAGCTTGGCGCCTCGCCAGGAAGGCGGCCCAACAGCGAAGATCGCAACGAACACAATGAGGACCGCACATGGCCGAGGCCACGCCCGCGCTTGAAATCCGCAACTTGCATAAACGCTATGGTGAGCTTGAGGTACTCAAAGGTATCTCGCTGACCGCTCGCGACGGCGATGTGATCTCGATCCTGGGTTCCTCCGGTTCCGGCAAGTCCACCTTCCTGCGCTGCATCAACCTGCTGGAAAACCCGCACCAGGGCCAGATACTGGTGGCCGGCGAAGAACTCAAGCTAAAGGCCGCGAAAAACGGCGAACTGATGGCCGCCGACGGCAAGCAGATCAACCGCCTGCGCAGCGAAATCGGGTTTGTGTTTCAAAACTTTAACCTGTGGCCGCACATGAGCATCCTCGACAACATCATCGAGGCTCCTCGGCGCGTGCTCGGCCAGAGCAAGGCCGAAGCGATAGAAGTGGCCGAGGCCCTGCTGGCCAAGGTTGGTATCGCCGACAAGCGCCACGCCTACCCTGCGCAACTCTCTGGCGGCCAACAACAACGCGCAGCGATTGCGCGTACCCTGGCGATGCAGCCTAAAGTCATCCTGTTCGACGAACCGACGTCGGCGCTTGACCCGGAAATGGTCCAGGAAGTACTTAATGTGATCCGCGCGCTGGCCGAAGAAGGCCGCACCATGCTGCTGGTCACCCACGAAATGGGCTTCGCCCGCCAGGTATCCAGCGAAGTGGTGTTTTTGCACCAGGGCCTGGTCGAAGAGCAAGGATCGCCACAGCAGGTATTTGAAAACCCGCTTTCGGCGCGCTGCAAACAATTCATGTCCAGCAACCGCTAACGGAGCAACATGCATGCAGACCTATAAGAAATTCCTTCTGGCCGCGGCCGTCTCGATGGCATTCAGCGCCACGGCCATGGCAGAAACCTTGAAGATGGGGATCGAAGCGGCCTACCCGCCGTTCAACAATAAAGACGCCAGCGGTAACGTTGTCGGCTTCGACAAGGACATCGGCGACGCCCTGTGCGCCAAGATGAAAGTCGAGAAGTGCGAAGTGTATGTGTCCGACTGGGACGGCATCATCCCTGCCCTGAACGCCAAGAAGTTCGACTTCCTGGTGTCTTCGCTGTCGATCACCGACGAGCGCAAGCAGGCGGTGGACTTCACCGACCCGTACTATTCCAACAAGCTGCAGTTCATTGCGCCCAAAGCCACTGCGGATTTCAAGACCGACGCCACTTACCTCAAAGGCAAGGTGATCGGTGCACAGCGCGCAACGCTGGCCGGTACCTATCTGGAAGACAAGCTGCCGGACACCGAAGCCAAGCTCTACGACACGCAGGAAAACGCCTACCTCGACCTGACCTCCGGTCGCCTCGACGGCATCCTGGCTGACAAGTACGTGCAGTACGAATGGCTCAAGAGCAAAGACGGTTCGGCCTATGAATTCAAAGGCGACCCGGTGGTAGAAAGCGACAAGATTGGTATCGCCGTACGCAAAGGCGACCCGCTGCGCGAGCGCCTGAACAAAGCCCTGGCAGAGATCAAGGCAGACGGCACCTACAAGAAGATCAACGACAAGTACTTCCCGTTCAGCATCGAATGATCTGAACGGCCTGCCCGGCGCGCTCCTGCGAGCGCGCTGGCTTTTAGCAATGCCTGCCGCGATATGAAAACACCATGAATTTCGATCTCTACGGATTCGGCCCGGCCCTTGCCGCCGGCGCGCTGATGACCGTCAAACTGGCGCTCACGGCCCTGTGCCTGGGGCTGGTGCTCGGCCTTGCCGGCGCCTTGGCCAAGACCTCCCCGTACAAGCCACTGCAATGGCTGGGCGGTGCGTATTCGACCATCGTTCGCGGTATTCCCGAATTACTGTGGGTGCTGCTGATTTACTTTGGCACCGTCAACCTGATGCGTGCGCTCGGTGAGTTCTTCGGCAACCCCGACCTGTCGCTGAGTGCCTTCGCCGCCGGCGTCATCGCCCTGGGCCTGTGCTTCGGCGCCTACGCAACGGAAGTGTTCCGCGGCGCGATCCTCGCCATTCCCAAGGGCCACCGCGAAGCCGGTGTGGCGTTGGGGCTGTCGAAGTTTCGGATTTTCACCCGGCTGATCATGCCGCAGATGTGGCGCATCGCCCTGCCGGGCCTGGGTAACCTGTTCATGATCCTGATGAAAGACACCGCGCTGGTGTCGGTGATCGGCCTGGAAGAAATCATGCGCCACGCGCAGATCGGCGTGACCGTGACCAAGCAACCCTTCACCTTCTTCATGGTCGCCGCCTTCATGTACCTGGGCCTGACCGTACTGGCGATGACCAGCATGCACTTCCTGGAAAAACGCGCCGCCCGCGGCTTTGCAAGGAGCACCCAATGAGCGGCGACTACAGCTGGCTATCGCACTTTGACCTGGGCCTGAACTGGGCCGTGATCATCAAGTGGCTGCCGAAGTTGGCCCAGGGCGCAACCCTGACCCTGGAGCTGGTGGCAATCGCCGTGATCGCCGGCCTGCTGCTGGCGATCCCTCTGGGCATCGCCCGCTCTTCGCGCCGCTGGTACGTGAGCGCCCTGCCCTACGGCTATATTTTCTTCTTCCGTGGCACGCCGCTGCTGGTGCAGTTGTTCCTGGTGTATTACGGCCTGGCGCAGTTCGACGCCGTGCGCAACAGCTTCATGTGGCCGTATCTGCGAGACCCGTTCTGGTGCGCCACCGCCACCATGACCCTGCACACCGCCGCCTACATTGCCGAGATCCTGCGCGGTGCGATCCAGGCCATCCCGCCGGGCGAAATCGAAGCAGCGCGGGCCCTGGGCATGTCCAAGCCCAAGACGCTGTTCTACATTATCCTGCCACGCGCCTCGCGCATCGGCCTGCCGGCCTACAGCAACGAAGTGATCCTGATGCTCAAGGCCAGCGCCCTGGCCAGTACCGTGACCCTGCTGGAACTGACCGGCATGGCGCGCACCATCATTGCTCGCACTTACCTGCCGGTGGAGATTTTCTTCGCTGCAGGGTTGTTCTACCTGCTGATGGCCTACGTGCTGGTGCGCGGCTTCAAACTGCTGGAAAAATGGCTGCGCGTCGATGCATGCCAAGGACGTTGAGGCACGCTTCCAGGCACTGGATGCGTTCCTGACCGAACACCAAGGGCTGTGGCGACCACGGCCCTTTACTCAGTTGCAGTTGCCCTGGGAAACCGAGCATCCCGAGTTATCCCAGTGGCTGCGCAAGCGTTCGCTGGCCGAAGCTGAAGCCAGTCACAACCAACCCCACGACCTGCCCGCGCCCACACCTTTTCCACAGCTGGCCGCTCACGCGCTGCGCCTCGCTACTGTGGATAAGTTCCCCACGCACACCCTTGAGCCCGCTCGCCATCGTTTGAATGTCGACGTGCCAGGGCGCAAATGGCAACAGATCGAAGCCTTCGGCGCCGCACTGACTTTTACCCAAACGCCTGCCCACTGGCTGGACTGGTGCGCCGGCAAAGGCCACCTAGGCCGCCGCCTGCTGCAACCCGGCCAACGGTTGACTTGCCTGGAATATGACCCCGCCCTGATCGCCTCCGGCCAAGCCTTGAGTGATCGCCACGACCTGCCCGCAATCCATCATCTGCAAGACGTGATGGCGGATGTCGCGATCCAGCCCGAACACACGCCGGTCGCCCTGCATGCCTGCGGCGACCTGCATGTGCGCCTGCTGCAACTGGCCAGCGCCGCCGGCTGCAAACAACTGGCCCTGGCGCCCTGCTGCTACAACCGCATCACCGCCGACCGTTATCAAGCCCTCTCCGCCGCCGGGCGTGCCTCCTTGCTGCAACTGTCGATTGAGGACCTGGGCCTGCCACTGAGCGAAACCGTCACCGCCGGCAACCGTGTACGCCAACAACGGGACACATCCATGGCCCGCCGCCTGGGCTTTGACCAACTGCAACGGCAACTGCGTGGCTGCGACGACTACCTGCCAACACCTTCCCTGCCCGCCAGTTGGCTGGATAAACCCTTTGCCGACTATTGCCAGGAACTGGCAAGCCTCAAGGGCTTATCCACAGGCGAGCAGAACTGGCCAGCCCTGGAAGCCCACGGCTGGCAACGCCTGGCCGAGGTGCGCAACCTTGAGTTAGTGAGAGGCTTGTTTCGACGCCCATTGGAACTGTGGTTGGTATTGGACCGGGCACTGTTCATGGTGGAACAGGGCTACAACGTCGAGGTCGGCAGCTTCTGCGAACCATCGTTGACCCCTCGCAACCTGATGGTGCTGGCCGAGCGCGAATAAAGGGCAAAAAATCCTACAAACGCCCTGTGGATAACTCTGTTGATGAATACTTTGCAGAGGCCCTAGATATCGGCACTTCACACCCAAAGCTGGCCTGGTTATTTTTTGTTCACAAAATAAAGTGCACACAAAACAGGCAGTTGCCGCGTGCTGAGAACTGCTGCACAAAATGGCTGTTTCGTGACACCCGTTACCAACCGATTGTGCATAAGCATCTGGCGCCACGCGAATAACGGGCGCTTTATGCGGTCTGTTTTGGCGCCTTCAGCCACAGGCAAACCTCGTTGATATCATCACTGGCCAGCCGTTTCGCCACGTTATCCAGTGGGTCGGATGAGTAGGCCAACGCCTCGTTGATGGCCATATCGCGATGAACTTCCAACGGCTCTTTGCCCAAGCGATGCTTGAACGCCTCGACCATGTCCAGGCTGAAGGGGTTGCTCTCATCCACCTGGTTAATCACCACCTGCACAACCGGCGGGCGCTCGCCCTCAAGGTGCGGAGCGAGCAGCAGGTCCAGATGATCCAGGGTCCCAAGGCAAGCAGCGTCCGCCTGCACGATGACCAGCACCACATCGGCAACGCTCAACGCTTGATGGAAATAGACGTTATTACCCGCGGGCGTATCGATGATCACCGTGTGCCGCTCGCTGAGCCCCAGGCATCCAAGACGCTGCGCCAGCCAACCGGGCTCCTGCTTGAGCCAGCGCTCGAGGCTTTCCTGCTGCTGGATATCGATATCGCCGAAGGTCATCACCTGGCAACCGGCAAAGCCCAACTGCTGCAAGGGCGCCCATTGCCCATGCTCCAGACTGGTGCGGCCGATGCCGGGCAAGGTGGAACTGACCCCAAAGTGATGATGCAAGGCATTCTGCGGGTCCAGGTCCAGCGCCACCACCGACTCACCCAGGCGCTGCAACCCACTGCTCAAGGCCGTGACCAGAGTGCTGCGGCCCACACCGCCATTGATAGACACCAACGCCACTATTTTAGGGCGCAGCTCCGGGGCATTGAGGGGCTGTTGGTAAATACTTTCGTCAGGAACACTGCCGAAAAAGTGCATTCTTGCATTGATGCCGTCGGCATCATGGGTAACGTCTTTGCCAAACAACGCCAGAATTTCTTTGCTTAGGCTCATAGCCTGCTCCTCACGACGCAGCTTAAAGACGTGAAGGTCAGCAAGTGCGGGCACTTGCCGCAGGTCTTTTTATAGGCGCCCTTATTGGGGGCATTCTGTGACAAAGGGTTTGAAGTGTCATTATTTTGCTGTTTTTATGCTCGGCTTTTTAGATGGACGGTAGACAGTCAATTTAATGGCTTTTTCAGCGTGTGTTTTTCCACAGGCTTGCAACCTGTGAAAACGTGCCCAAGACAGCCTGATCGCAAGAAACCTCCGACTTTGCAAAAATAGTCAGAATTCAGGGGTTTACAGAACCTTTCCAATCGCTATAATCGTCGCCCTAACACGCCGGTATAGCTCAGTTGGTAGAGCAACTGACTTGTAATCAGTAGGTCCCGGGTTCGACTCCTGGTGCCGGCACCATACAAAACAAGGGCTTGCAGCGATGCAGGCCCTTTGTTTTTCTGTCAAACGTACAAATACGCGTACATTGTTTTCTGAGGCTCGTTAGATATCCACAGAGCCGGCCATCCGAAACATCGCGCCTATCCCCCTCGTCGGCTCCGCCATAGCACTCAGCCAGTCCTGTAAGCATTCTCCTACGCCACGTATGGCGAAAGGCTTCCACCCTTCGTTTGCACGGAACGACTGCGAGTCGCATACACTCGAAGGAACGCGCCACGTTTTCAAATTGCGCAAAATGTGGCGCGGGATTTCGATTGACTTATGTGACTACATAACGATAATCGCCGTCCAAATGTGCATAAGTCTGTGGATAACTGCGTTGATGCGGTTGTACAGCGAGCAGATACAGAGGCACACATGATTTGCTCAGCTCAGAAAGGAGCTGACGGCCCGTAGAATTCGCGACGTAGGGCGAGCTTTTTGTTCCTCTCTATATCGGTAAGGGGCACAGCCCGGATGCACTTTACTGTACAGATATACAGGTGTAGGATTGCGATTCGCATCCTATTCCGTAGTAGAAAGGACTCTAAATTGCTCACTTTAAGGAGGAGCGATCATGCAAGAAATATTCTCCCCTGAGGTAGCCGTGGACGTGATGCTGTATGTATCAACGCGGCTGAAAAACCCCACAATCCACGAAGTGCTGAAAATTCAATACTTCGCTGATAAGCTCCATCTGGCCCGCTACGGCTTCATGCCAAGCGGTGATAGCTATATTGCTATGGAGTTTGGCCCTGTAGGTACCAAGACCTATGATCTTATCAAGGCCGCACGCGGTGAGCGTACTCGCTTCATCCCAGCATCGTTTGTTGAGGCAACAACGGGCCATCTTCAGGTGAACGGTGCTGACGTTGTTGTATTGGGTGAGCCTGACCTTACGATGCTGTCAGAAGCTCAGATTGAGTGTCTTGATGAGGCTATTTCCGAGTACGGAAATATGGACTTCAAAAAACGCACGGACATCAGCCATGACGACGCCTGGGACAAAGGTCGGGCGCGAGTGAACAAATGCATGTCGACCCAAGATATCGTTGGCACCCTTCAAAATGCTGGCGAAATTAGAGAACACCTGAATTTACAGGAAGCAGGATGTCACTAGGGAATTTCTTTCCTGCGGACTTCGCACGGACGCAAATCGAACGGCAGCTTCAGCCAGGGATGGTAGTGAAATTCGAAGCTCAGATGGACGACGGGGAGCTTCACGAGAAGCGCTTCGTCATTCTCGATGCTACAGATAGCACCTTCACGTGCGTCATCAACAGCCAAATCTCAACTTTTATTACCAGCCGCCCCCATATGGCGCTTTGTCAGGTTCCGATTGATCAAGCCAATCATCTGTTCATGAGCTGGGACTCACATATTGACTGCTCCAGGATTAGGAAATACACCAAGTCCGAGGTGTTGGATCAATTATGCAAAAATCCAGCATGGATATTAGGCATGGTCAGTAATGACGTGCTCACTGAGATTTCAAGTGCGATTGGTAAGTCAAAAATGATTCCCAAAGCTATTTCAGCCCTTTGCTGCGCGTCCCTTGAGAAGGTGATCCAGTCTTAAAGATTGGAGGCCGCAATGGGCCGAGGCTTTTCGCTAGACCTCATTCAAGATTCCGTATTGCGATCTGTTGCCGCATCTGAATGCGGGCGCGTCACTGCACTAGTAGTGCACCCGCTTAATGAACAGCATGTAAGTTTCTACGAAAAGGCGGGGTTACTTCGCAGCCCCCAGCTATCACCGATAGCGATGATGCTCCCTCTCGCCTGACTGTTTATTTTCAGATAGCACCCTGGCCGCATGCATCTGCGGCCAGATATGCCACTGCGCTGATAGCGACCGCTACCAGTTCATGATCGCCAGCTCGCCTGTTTTTTCGGCTACTCCCTTCCGCGGGTTGGCCGTGCTGTAACGAATATCCATCGCCTCCATGCGAAACCCCTCAAACACCCGCCGGATATCGGGATGATCGTTGATGCTTACCATCACCTTGCCCTGGCAAGCGCGCATGAATTCGGCCATTCGCTCGTACTGGTCAAAGCCGAAGTCGGTGCCGTAGCCTTCGGTTTTCCAGTACGGAGGGTCCATATAGTGGAAGGTGTGGGGCCGATCGTACTTTTCAGCGCACTTCAACCACGGCAGGTTCTCCACGTAGGTTCCCGATAGCCTCTGCCAGGCCAGCGACAGGTTTTCCTCAATCCGCAGCAGGTTGATGGCCCGGCCGGTAGTAGCGGTTCCGAATGTCTGTCCCGTGGCCTTTGCACCGAACGCGTGGTGTTGGAGGTAGAAAAACCTGGCCGCTTTCTGGATATCAGTCAGCGTCTCGGCCACTGTCATCTTTTGCCACTCGAAGATCTGACGGGAGCTGAGTGCCCACTTGAACTGACGAACGAATTCCTCCAGGTGGTGCTGGACGACACGGTACAGGTTTACCAGGTCGCCGTTGAGATCATTCAAAACCTCGACCCTTGCGGGCTGCTCTCGCTTGAAGTACAGCGCAGCGCCGCCGGCAAACACTTCGACGTAGCACTCATGATCTGGGAACAGCGCCAGCAGGCGCTTCGAAAGGCGGCGCTTGCCGCCCATCCATGGAACGATTGGGTTTGTCATTTGCAGTCCTTTGCAATTGGTTTTGGTGGTGGTGCCTATTTGCAGCTGATCGTCCATAGCTGATCAAGCCGCGTTGTATAGCTCTGGCTCATCATCTCGCGGCGCATGCCCCAGCCCGGGTTCGACGGCACACTGGCGGCGCGAAGCGTG
This sequence comes from Pseudomonas sp. NBRC 111138, assembly GCF_001320835.1. Lineage (NCBI taxonomy): Bacteria > Pseudomonadati > Pseudomonadota > Gammaproteobacteria > Pseudomonadales > Pseudomonadaceae > Pseudomonas > Pseudomonas sp. NBRC 111138. Next base: position 10,610 of record NZ_BCBO01000076.1, read on the forward strand.
CCGCGCCCCCAGCGCTCGTTTATCTGGTCCAAAACCGTCATCACCCGGGTTGCCTCGGCTGGCTGCGAAGTTGCGAAAAGATCGTCGGTGTATTCGCCTTGTTGGCACAGGTTGAGCAGCATCACTTCGGCTTTGCTGTAGTTGAAACCTGGGCGGAAGATCCTGTCGAGCGCATCGACAGCGGCTTTCGTGATCATCACCGCCGACAGCGCCGGGGGAATGCTGGATATTCACGATCGCCGTCCGGTGGTATTGAAACCGGAACTGGCCCAGGAATGGTTGAATCCAGCCTTACCCATGGAACGCGCCGAGCATATGGTGCTATACCAAGGCGAGCCTGCCGAAATTTTCGAATGGTTCAAAGTCGGAAGCGACGTGGGAAATCCAACGAGCAATGACTGCTCAATAGTCAACCCGTTATAAAATTAAAGCGATCAGTGTCTAAAATGAATCTGCCTTCACCGTCTCAATCTAGGAGTTTAAATTGAGTTCAAGCTGGCTAAAAAAATCAACACCAACAGAGCTTATAAAAATAATACGTGAAAATTTTAGTGTCACGCCTGACGGTAGAACGGGCTACAACATGGAGTCCACATTCTACTTCGACGCACTTTTTAGTCTCGTTACCCACCACCACGACCTCGACAACGAAACACTTTACTCATATTTTAAGAGGTCTTTAATCTGCTGCTTCGAAAAAAATAAGATTCAGAAACCAGATGAAATACTTAGAGAGTTTGACAGGGCAGTTAACACAAGCAAATCCAAAATTAAAACATTCATACTAGTCACTTCAATAAACGTCAAAAAGATTTACCAGATCCCAAGAAAAACCGTACATAATTGCATTATAAGCTTTCATAACATCATCCCCAAAAAATACGCTTCTTCAAGATCAAAGCAAATCGAAAGTCAACCTGGCCATGACTTTTCCGAGCAGGATAATTTTACTTTCGTCACAATAGCTACAAAGGCGATAAACCCAGAGCATGCGTTCAGGAACGCTATGAGGTCGATGGACATAGTCAGGTCTTTGTTGCAAGTAGGATTCGTTAAAAACATGCAACTTCTTTCGAACAACAAAGAACACGAGTACCCGACAAAAAGCATAATTCAATATGGACAAGCTCACACACTACACTTTCAAAACGGAAAGTCAGCAAGCGATAATTTTTGGTACGAGCCTAACTATAAAAAAACAAATGCAATTTCATTAAGATCTCCTGAAAGAACTTACAAAGAACTATCGCACAGACTGCGCCAACTTAATAAATCCCCCTATTATGAGCACTGCCTATCTATAATTACCAGCTATGCAGATGCCACAGACAGCAAAGACACTGAGTTAAGGTTCATGAAACTATGGGTAACCTTAGAAAAGCTTACTATCACCGACAACTCTGAAAAAATAGCAAAAAGAGTGGCGTTCTTCTATGAGGAAAGAGCTTTACACGAAAGGCTAATGGAGTCTTTACGCTGCTCTCGAAACACACACATCCATGGTGGCAACAAGCCGATTAATATAGAACAAAAAAACTTTCAACTATGCAAAATAATTGATCACCTAATAAAATTCACACTAGCCAATGCATTCAAGCTGTCTAGCCGACAAGAAATACAAGATCTGATCTCGTTTCCAACTGAGAGCAAAACTTTAAAATCTCAAATCGCATCACTTAAAATGGTTCAGAAATTCATTGGTGAATAACTCAAGAGAGCACATTCTCATTACTCGATGATGCATGCTCAGGTTCACGCACCTCAGTGGCATCTTCTTTGAGGCGAGCTTCTTCGTCCAACCGTCGAGCTTCTGCCTGGTGCTGAATCTGGCGCCAGCGCGAGATCTGACGGTCGACAGCTTGGTCGTAGTCCAAGGCTGACATTTTATGTTGCGGGAAGTCCTGCACGGCATCCCACGCAGCCTGATCGAGGCGAAGCACGTCGCGGTGCATGGTATAGCGGAGCTGGTCGTGGAGGATGCACTGAATCACCCCCGGGAACACATCAGGCGCCGTTTCGGCCGGCAGGCCAATCAGCTTCAACGATGTGTCAAATGCTGCCGCCTTTGCGGTGAGCGGGGTCTGGACGTCCTGAAGCGTTCGACAATTCTGGACCGATTGATCCACCATCGCGCGCAACGATATGCAGTCGATCTGGGCGCCCTTGAGTCGTTCACTGGTGTCGCTCAGCAGCTTGGACATGGCCTCGTAAACGTGAATTACGGCCTTGCTCGGAGCCTTTGCGACGGTTGAACCGCACGCAGGGCATGAGCCGCCCTGGCGTTGCCCTGCGGGGCCGAACCACCCGCAACTGCATGAGCAAAGCGCCTGCCCAGCCAACGGCAGCGGATTCAGCCCGCGGATCGGCTCTCGCTCCCCGAGTTTCAAACGGTCCGGATCGGTGAAAAGTGACGAGTCTGGAGATTGTCCAGGCATCTGAAGTACCTATTGAATGGGGCCTCACGGCCGGATTAAATGGGGTGCGGCCCCTATGCAAGCAGGCCGCTTTCAATCAACTGACGAGCTGTTCCCGTTCCTGGGTCAGCTTGGCCAGCTCCTGCAGTTTGCGCTCAGCGCTCATGCCGCCGAGGCGCACCGCTGCCATTTTGGCGTTGATGGACTTCACCGTTGGCTTCGAAGTCACAGCTGCCAGCGGCTTTGCGGTGTCCCCAGCCTTGAGCCAGGCCTTGAACTCCGGCATTTTCATCTCGGTGACATCACCAACGCTCCAGTCTTTGTCGAAGTTTGACTTGTAGGCTTTGATGGCCGCTGCCTGGCTGGTGTAACCCAGCATGACCTTGTGCTCATCAAACTTGCCTGAGCCCTGGTCTTTCTGGTCCACGACGTACACGCGCTGGCTGAAAGGCTCAGGACCGACGTACACGTCGACCTGGTCGCCATCAGCACCGGTGGTGCGCTTGATGTAGCCGTAATGGTCGGACATGGAATGCGACCACTCCTTGCCATTCCCATCGACGCCTTTGCGCTCAGAACCGCGCGGGTTCTCGATGGCGATGTTCAGCCCCTGCAGCTTGATGTGCCCCTTTCGATAGTTGCCCGCTTCCTTCTGGGCAGTACTCGGTTCAGGAAGATCGTTGTCGGGAGAGGTGGCGGCACTTCGGGCGGCGAGCTCCAGCGCTTGGGCAGGGGGCAAGGCGGCTTGATCGTCACCAGCCTCCGGCAGAACGTCACCGGGCTTGGCGCCATCCTTGTCGCCATATTGGTCCGCCTGATCCTCATGCAGCTTTTCAGCGTACGCGCTGGCGCTCTCGGGATCTTTGAACATACCGAGGTGCTTACCGGTGCGCTGATAAGTCTGGATCGCCTCGTCGTCCGACATGATCCTGCCGTCATCGCTGACTGTCGGGATGAGTACTTCCTTGCCATCGATGCCGATCGACATTGACCGAACGGTGCTGATTGAGCCGTCAGCATTCCTGACCGTGGGCCTGGCGTTCAGATCGATGTTTCCGGGAGCGAGCAGACCTTGCTGCTTTGATCGACCCGACTCTGCTGGTTCGGGGATACCGTTTTCCAGACTCTGCTGGTTCTTGGACGATATTTCCGTCGACTCCGAGGATGGGATCTGAGCCTGATCCGGCACTTTGGGCAAATTTGGCTGACCTGCAGTAGCCGGAGGCCGGTCGACGGGTGCTGTAGCCTCAGAATTATCGTCATCCCCTCCACCAGCTTGCATCGCCTGGAGGTAAGGTGAAAAGCGTACGGCCAGAGCTTGTGCAGCAGCAGAAGAGGCGCCAGTGCTTGGATTTTCCGCAAGCCGAATCAAGGCATTCCGAACAGGCGCGCTCTCGTACAGACGTGCGAAACCACCGATCGCGCCGGCAATGGGTATCGCCTTCAGCCCGGCCGCAGTTGCGGCAGCGAAACCGCCGATACTGTAGTTTTGCTGCCCAGTGTTTGTCATCACGCCTGCCTGTCCTGCGCGCCGTGTCGAATCCAAAACCCGGCGCAACCCTTCAAGCTGTTGGCGATCAGCATCCCTGAAGAAAATATTAGCCTGGGCCGGCATCTTGTTCATGTTGTTGATAAAACGATCCGGAGATAGACCATCGGCGCCATGTGAATCTCTGAGAAGCTTTTGAATGATCGTCGCACGCGCAGCCTGCCTGCCTTCAGTATCGAGGCTCTGGAATAGGTTTCGCACCTCACTTGGCTTCCGACTGAAAAGCAAGCTCTCGGCCAGCTCAGGCGTGACATCTCCACGATCAAGCACTGACTTCATGCGTGACTTGCTTACTTTTCCGGCCTCTTCGCCGTAGATAGCATTCGCCTGACGAAGCTTGAGAACGTCTTGGACTGGCAGGTTCGCCTGCGCAACATCGCTCATGTCGTCATAAAGCGCCGACTGAAGGCGGGTCAGTAGTGCTTTCGCCCGGGTAGGCAACTGGCTCCTCGCGGCACCATCGAAAGACTTAACGATGTCTCGCAACGCTGTGCGGTTCTCCCGGAGTGAGGAGTAGGTTTGCGGCGCCGCGTTGAGCGTCTGCATGAACTGCTGGATTTCGTTCGCCGCCTCCGGGCTTCCTACAATTCCCGGCCGGTTTAGCTCGGCAAGAGCGTCATCCGCGGCTTGGGTCGTTCTGGCATACGGCACAACTCCTACCTGATCCAGCTGGGCCTCGTACCTGCCAATTCTGTTACCAGCAGCTTGACGTCGGCGGCCCACCCTTGCCTGAAGGCTTTCCATAATCTGATCAGCCTGGGGCGGCGGGTACTGATTATTGAGATCCTCAACCGCGGCTATCCGTGCTTCTCGCTGCGCTTGCCGCGCACCAGCCGTACCAGCGAACGGAATTCGCTCACCGGCTACCTGCGCGCTGCGTGACATGAACGTTTCAGGCGGAAATACATCAGAAGTCATCAATGGGATGTTGGTTTGCTCGGCTGCTCGAACAAGTTGAGCGTTTTCGCCCTGGGCAGGATTTCGCATTGCCCTGACTGCACGCCTACCAGCGTCCACAACACCGCCCGCGGCACTCGCTACAAACGGGGTTGCCGCGCCGAGTGCGCCAGCAATAGCAATATCGCCGCCGTCAAAATTACCGCCGGCATTTTCTTGCAGGCCCTCAAGCCCCGCCTGTGTAGCAGCGGAGCCCGCACCTAAAACCAATGCCTGACGACCCATGCCACCACCGGCCATTGCAGCCCCCCGCCCTGCTGGCGTGAATGCTGCACCAATACCTACAGCCTGTGCCACGTCGAGGCCAGTCAAACCTGGCTTGTTAATCACTGCCTGTACACCGGTCTTGTTGTTTGCAGCGATCAGGTTGCCTTTCTCGTCTTGAGAAATTCCGATATAGGGGGAACTGGACCGCAACATTTTGGCAATTTCGCCAGTATCAGTGGTAGTCGGCAGCGCCGCGAACAACGCAGCTTGCTGGCCAGCCGGGATATCAAGACCTTTGAAAAGCCCAGAATTTTGCAATTCTGGAAGCTCTTTGGTTGCGCGGGTTTGCCGATCCTCACCTGTGAACAGATTCTTCACCGACTGGAAAAAACCGCCTTCTTGAGGGGCTTCTTTTTCCGCGATCGGCGCAGATTCCCATGCGGATCTGGCAAGGCGGTTTTCTGGTTTTGCAACAGCGGCCGCTTCATGGAGCGGAGCATCTTCCCAAGCGGCCATTATGGTTTCACCCTTTGTTTTCCATTCGGATCGATGAACACCGTGCCGGATGGCAGGCGATTGTAATCATCGTCGTTTGCGATACGAGGCGACGCAGGCTGTTCTTGCCGAGGCGCAGCTTGAGCTTTTGGCATTTGCAAACCGCGCTGTTGGTCCACCTGCGGAATGACGGTGCCGATATCCAGTGGCTCAGCACGTGCGTTATGCCGGCGCTGCTGGATCATGTTGGTCTTGAGCTCCATTGCCTTTTCGTTCAGGGCACGGATTTCAGCCAGGCGCTGCTGCACCAGCGCCGGATCGTTGATGTTGGTGATGAGCTCATTCCAGGCCCGCTGGGCGTCACCGTCCGTCTGCACACCGGCATTGAGTCGCAGACTGGCGTTACGTAATTGCTCGAGTATCGAGTTGAGCGAGCCGTAGTTCCTCGACTCCTCGGTACTCATGCCCATCGCGTTGCGCGCCGCTGCGAGTTTGTTATTGACCGGGCCGAGGTTGAGCTTCCCGGATGTGATCTGCTCACCGATTTTCGACAACTGATCGTTCATGGTTGATGCCGCGGCGATCGCCTCCAGATCCTTGTCCTCGGCTTTTTGAACCGGCGCCGCAAGCGGCTTGCTCAGTTGATCTTTCGGGGCCAGCCCCATTTGCTGACCATACCGCAGCGCGGCCTGCCTGTTTTCAGGGGTGTTGAAAACTCCGCTCAGCAGTTTGTAGCCGGACACACGGTCAACCAACTTCTCAATGGGCACCTCGAGCACTTCGTCGTCCGCATCGTTCGCTGTGCCACGATTCTTGGTCATGGGCGCGGTGTATTTCTTTCCGTCATCACCGGTGACTTCCAGCTCAAACACCACCGTGCCCTCGGTCTGGCCGGGCATCACCTGAACAATGCGTTTTTTGCCCCCGCCCCCCTTCTGGATGTCAGGACCGAACACCCGATTTACGGCATCCAAGGCTTCCGGGGCATTGGAATTGAGCTCTCCGGTGAATACTTTGCCGGCGGTGGCCACGTCGCCTTGCATCGCGGGAGAAAGGACGTGCCGGGGGTCCATCCATGGGTTGCGCTTGAAGACTTCGAGGTCGTTGTCATCCAGGTCGCCGCCGGCGGCGATTTTGGCATAAGCCGATTTCGCTGTGAGCGCATCCTGCTGTTGCATCTCCGCCTTGTCCTGCCGGCCGATCTGGCGGGTCAGCTGCTGTTGTTGAAGGTCGAAGCGCTGATCCTCGCGCTGCATCCTCGCCGCCGCCTGACGTTGGCCCGCAACCTGAAGGCCATAGGTTGCCTGGAACTGACGATCTTGGCGCGCAGCGTTGTCGGCATCACGTTGGTGGAGGTATTCACGCTGCGCTTGGGTGTCGGCGTAGTTTCGCTGATCAGTTTCCCGGCGATACGCCAGGTCGTCTTTGCGAAGCCCCATTTCCTGCTGCTGGATCTCGCGGCCATACTGACGGTCCTCGGCCTGCTGGGCGAGCTGGGCCTGCTGGAGCGCTCTTTGATCCTTCTGCGCGAGCAGATTGCTTACCAAGCCAAAACCTTGGGTGAAGCCGTCCATCCCGCCACGGGTATCTAATCCGCCTGCCATTGTTGTCTCCCGACAATAGTATTTCCTGTGCATCAATCGGCTGATTGAATGCCGCAGTCCATTAGAAAAGGTTGTTTGTGATCACCGCTCCAGTTGATGCGAGCTGTTCAAAGCGAGGGAATCGATGCTTCCGCGCACATCCTCTACCCGCTCAGCAACCTGATCTAATCGCTCAACATTTAAGTCTGAGGCGACCCTGATCAGCTTAGGTAGGTCTTTCCTCAGCAGTTGTACCGCCTGACGGAGCAGCAGGTAAATGAGGAAAAGCAAGATGGCGATAATCCAGAGCGCAAGTTCCATGAGCGGTTCTCGAAGAATTAAAGATTCGAGTGTAGCGCAGCTATCTACATGAACGATCCTGCAAGAAATCCAATACCAGCACCGATAGCCGTACCCACCGGACCAAAGGCAGAACCTGCCATCGCTCCCGTGGTGGCCATTCCCACCTGACTTGATTGGGTATTGGCCTTGTTCTGTTGGTTCATCTGATCTTCGGCCAGTTTTGCCTGTTGCTGCTGCTGAGATAGCTGTGAGAGGCCTTGCATGGCCTCCCCCTGCATTTCCTGTTTCAGTCCGATCAGTCCATATCCCATGATTTAATTCCCCGGTTTCAATCCGCTGAGACCCATGCCGCCGGCCATGATTTGCTCTTGCAGATCGCGCGCCGAAACACGGGCGTTATTGCTCGCATCAACGGTTGCAGCAGCACGACCCAGCTGCATTTTCCTGTCCTGCGCGGCTTGCTGGGCGGGCGTCAGCATCAAACCCATGCCCTGCTGCTGCATCTGCAGGCCCTGGCTCGCGCTATCGAAGGTTTTGTTAACCGCGTTCGAAGCGGTCGCCGCCTGCTCACCGGCGAAAGACTCGCTGGTGGCGATGTTGGCCAGCTTGTCGACGTAGGGCTGAAAACGGGCCTTCCAGTCGTCCCACTGGGACCGACTCAACTGCCCCAGGACCGTGGAAGCACCCTGTTTTCCGGCGAACGCCGCATTCGGATCGACGTAATAAGGCATTATGTGTAGCTCCCGAAATTGGCGCCCCCGGTGGCGCTGTCATAGATATTTCCGCTCAGCCCTTTGGGGTTGAGAACCGTGGAATTTGTAACGGTTGTCTTTGCCGGGCCCATATTGTTGAGACCGTATGCAACACCGCCTGCCACGGCGCCCATGGCCGCGCCAGCGAGCTGCAGGTTCGCCGATTTACGGTTGAAGCTGGTGAAAGCGGCAGCTTGGGCATCTTGAGCTGCCTGGTTGGCTACGGTGTTCAAACCCGCCTGAGCTTGAGACGATTGCCCCTGGCCGATGGCCGCCACACTGCTGAGCCCGGCGATTTTCTGTCCTTTCTGTTCGAACTGTGCACGGGCCATGGTATCGCCGCCCGCCGCCCCCACGCTTGCGGCGAGATCGGCCTGGGCACCGACGGAACGGCCGCTGTTTGGATTCAGTCCGTACTGCTGGGCCATGCCTTGGTCGACCTGCTTCAGGCCCGACGCCAGGGCCTGTTGGGTGCCTGCGTTCGATTTACCGCGCACGTAGGCCATGCTGCCGGCGGAATCCATGTCATCCACGCGCTTCATGTACGCGTTTTCGACGGGCGCCAGCCGTTCCTGCGCGTAGTTCCACTTTTCCGCCGCCACCTGGGCCGCGAATTTCTGCTCAGGGGTATCCTGTACCGAGTTGTCCGCTTTCTTTCCGCCGCCGCTCATCGTGCAACTCCTTTGATCAGTTCCTGGTTGTAGGCAGAAAAGGTCTCGTCATGGAAAAACCGACGAATGCCGGCGGAAACCTCTGCCATCCAGGCGCTCCCGCCGATGAGGTACGCGCACTGCACCACCAGACCGGTAAGCTGGTCGCGCAGGACAAAGGCCAGGCTGCGGCCGTGGTGGTCGCCGTCTCGCTCGAGGGTGACGCTATCGCGCCAGTCTTGAAGAGCCCCTGCCATGAGCGGGCGCACGAAGTGCTCGAAGTGCCGGTAGAAAGGGTTGATGGGCAATTCGATCAGCGCCAGCCAGAAAGCCTGGTACACGTCATTGGTAGTGAGCGGCTTATCACCGTCCACGATGTCATCCAGGGTCTGGGAAATAGCGAAAAGCGTTTCGCAGAACGCGATCGCATCGGGATTACCCTGGAGCACCCTGGCGAGCATTTGCTCTTGTGTTTCACTCATTGATAAGCCCTCACGCGAAGATTCGTGCCAGGTCTACCTGACGAAGTTTGATCGTTGCGTCCTGCCCGGTACCGCTCTTGCAGATGATGGACAGACGGACCTTTAGGCTGGTGGGCACCTCGGCAATGGTCAGCGTCTGCGTGACGAGGGTGCCGGCGATGGTCCCAATTGGCATTGCGTTGACGAGCTCCTGGTTCTGCCCGATTTGGGCAATGGTGGTACCGCTCGCACTCACCGCGACGATTTGCAGGGCAACCTGCAGCACGCTGGTGTTCACGCTGATGAACTCCCAGCCGGCCACAGCGCGCAGTCGCTGCCCTGCCGCCACCTTCGACACGTCCACCGATTGTTCAAAGGTCAGGGTCGGTGTGGTTCCGCTGGGCATCCCGGTAATCCGCAAGACCTGCTTGAATCCAACATCTGCGGCCTCTTTCGAAGCCGCCACGGCCAGGCCGTTGAGATCCGAGCCCAACAGGGTGCACGACGAAGCCAGCTGGCCGGTGGCGTTGCTGCCATCCCCCAGCAAACCGTTCGTGCCGGTCAGAAGCGAATTCGGGATCAGGCTACCGCCGGGCACCAGCGCAGCGTCGAACGCAACATTCGACGTCGGAAGGATAGCGGGATAAGTAAACAGCCTTTTCAAGGCTTCTCCCACCTTTCGCCCGATGATCCGGGCGCCCATCGGGGTCGGGTGCAAGCCGTCACCGGTCATGCCTTCCTTGGGCCAGAAGTTTGAGCCAGACGCCGGATCAACCATCTCATCCCATGGGTTCACCACGATGACGCCCAGGCCCGGCGCGACGTTGAGGTACCAGTTATGCACCGCAAAATGGTTGGCGGTTTGCTGGGGTGGTAGCCCGACGTTCGCGCCAATTACCGGGGTTTCAGCAATGGCAATCACTACCTTGCCCCGCTTGAGCAGCGCGGCATAAAAGTACTCAAGGTTGCGAATCGTTTGGTCCAGGCTCATTCCATGAATCCGGTCGTTGCCGGTACCAAAGTGCACCATCACGTCGAAGGCGCTGCTATTTGCAATCACGTCGGTTTGTAGGCGGGCCAGCATTTGCGACGTGGTGTTCCCGTCAATACCTTTGTTCAAGGCCAGGGGAAACACTGCCAGGCCGCCAGTCTCGGAGACGGCCCAGTCGGTGAACCCTACGTTGCCCTTTGTACACTGGAAGGCGCGGCTATCTCCCAGCACCAGCACATCGGTCAGTAGCGGTTTATAGAGCCGAGCCAGTGCTTTCTGCACCGCGCCGTCCGCTCGAGCACCCTGCTCCGCAGTGGCAGCGCCAACGTCGCCCGCAGTAACTGTAAGCTTGCCGTTTTCATCAGGAACGACGTCATTGAGTTGCTTAACCGTCCCGGTGCCACCGCCACCACCCCCACCACCTGAACCTGCGATAACTGCCAGCCTGGCTGGACACGCGGCCATGGTGACGGTGCCGTAGCGATCAGTGAGTGGGTATTTACCGTCATTGTTTGGTCCGCCAGTCGCTGTCCCAGTGGCCCAGTCAGCAAACTCCGCCAGGCTGATCTGCCGGTCCTTCAAGAACTCCTCAACCTTCTCAAGCAGGTCTCTGACGTTTTGAGAGGTGGCAAACCGTAGCAGAACGTACGGCGCGCCGTTGACAGCCGCCGCCGGAGCAGCGTCGAGCGTGACACGGTTGTCGGTCTCGACTGTCACAAGTTCGAAGCATTGGCCGCTCGGGATAACCAGCACATCGCCCCTCGCAGCATTCGAAAGCCAGGCGGTGCCGGCGCCTGTCGCAATTAATGCGCCCGCGGCGATACTGACCGTCCCAGCGCGGTAGATATGAGTCTTAGCCATAATTATTCCTAAAGAATTTACGCGGGGCCCGGGCCGGGCGGCAGGACGATGCCCTCGTCGATTGGCCTTCGGGTTTCGATAAAAAGAAAGGGCATATGAATCAGCGTTCCTGAGCGGCCGGTAAGGATCTGGCGAAGCACTGGATCGCCAATCAATCCAGGGATGATCAACCTGCTACCGGCCACTTCGCCGTTGTACCGCATGAAATAGCCGGTACCGATGGAACTGACCAGCATCCACTCGTTGCGCGCGCCGAAGGTGTCCGACCCGATCCAGGCTTCCAAATACTGGTCGCTTAGCACCTGGTCTCGATGGTCGTAGTTCCAGACGCCGCTGGACCGCTTGTAACTGACAGCGTTGTTGCCGGAATCGAACACCACCGTCGTTGAACCCGGCGCCCAAACCCGCACACCATGGGTTTCACCGCTGATATAGCCACCGGAGAAAACGACCAAGAACTCACACATGTAGGCCCGGAGCAACGGGTACAGATCAGCATGGTTCTGTGGGTTGCCAGGAAGATTGGTGATGGTGAAAGCGACCACCACCCCCGTCCAGGCCCCAGGTGCGCCCTTTGCTGCGATATAGCCGATAACCGTATTCACCTGGGAGGCAACATTGCGAGGTCGAGCGAATACAAGCGGCGGGGTCGGACTGGTGGACACCCCGTAAAAGGTGTACTCGAAAAAAATGGCTACAGGCGGGATGCCGTCCTTGTCTTTGTAGAGACGGACGTCCGTCCAGCCACCATTGTCGATGTGTCCTGCGCCTTCATCGACCGCAATGAAAATCGGATTGTTCTCATCGACAGCAAGGTTTCCCCAATCATTGGTGACCCTGAAGCCGATGCTCATGAAGAAATTCCCAGTATCAGGAAGCACGACACTGGAGCAGCCGACCACGTCAACGTATTGCCGTTGATCACCACCAGAGGAACCGGTGACAATCCTACGTTCTCCGCGGGCATCAGGCTTATATCCAGCTTTAGGCCGTCATAGGGGGTCAGGTCGAGGCTGCCCCCTACGTTGTTTTGCGTCCGAATCGACTCCATTTTGCGAATGGTTCGGACTGTGCTGTCGAACGTGACCCGCTGATTCGCATCGCGGCAGCGAATAATCGACGTCATACCATCATCTCCCCGATTTCAATGCGCAAACCGCCGGCGGCGTCGTACCAGTGCTGGTACTGGTCCGTCATAACCATGCGCGTGCCACCCACCAGACCGTTCATGAATATCCCGGCCTGGGGATCGATTACGAACCGCGGCAGCCCGCCCGCCCCAATTTGAGAGCTGACGAGTTGCCCATACACCTGGCCGAACCCGATGGTGATGTTTGCTACGTCGATGGCGTCGGCGCGCAGTTGACCGCCAACGGTGGTGACAGGGGTAAAACCGTCATTGGCCGTGAGCTTCCCAATGCTGATAGGCCCGATCTGCGCCTGCTGGATGGATGCCTCCCTAACCAGCAGCGTGTTGATGTAAACCTTCTCACCGTCAATGGTGAACGGGTTCACATAGTTCGGCCCGTTCGCACCTGGCGTGGCGACCCAGAAGCGGTTGGCCAGGATGGCGAAGTCCGCGACAGTGCCATTGTTATAGGCGCCGAACCCGCTGATCAGGCCGTTCACATCAAGTCTGAGTGTGTATTGAGCCGACAAGCCTTCAAGCGCCGACGAGTGGGTGCTCAGGGTTTGCTCAATAGCTGCTGATTGGTCGTTGAGGTTGGTTTGCAGCGATGTGATTGCTCTCGCTGTGGCTTCAAACTCAGTGGCGATAGTCTGCTGGTCGCTCAGGTACTGCGCAGCCGTGGTGTCCATTCGCGACACCAAGCTTTCCATATTGCGGGCTTGGGTTTGCAGGGCGTTGGAGAAAGTCTCGCTGTATTGCACCAGCACAGACTCAGCCGTTTCAAGCCGAGAGGACATGCCGGTCAGCGCCTGGGTAGCAGCCTCCTGTAGGTTGATCCGGGCGGTGCGCTCAGTAACGATATCGACAGAGTTTTCGCCTATGCTGGCCTCCATCAGGTCGATCTGGTGCGCAATAGCCTGCTGGTCGGAGGTGATAACCTCCTGTAACTGGGTAATTGCAGCTTTGATATCGCTGCCGGTTTGCACCCGCATATCCGTGATTTGCCGGCGGATCTGGACGTTTTCGTCGTCCCGCAGGAATCGCTCTGCCGACGTCAGTAGCCTTGCCGACTGCGCCGCGGCATCCAGCATTGCTATTGTTTTATTCAACCCATCAAGGTCAATGGCTTTCGCCAGCGCTTTCGCGAGTTCGCTCTGATTGGTCTGGCTGGTGATCAGTTTGAGCAGGTACTCGATATCGAGCATCGCCTCGACTGCGGTACCGGCTGGACTATTGGGCGGCCCTTCGATGCCGGAGGTGGAAACCCAGGTGATCCAGTAAAAGTACACCTTGCCCTTTTTCGGATCATTGGGATCAACCGCATCCCCGCGCACCGGGTCGCTGTACATCATGCCCGTGGCTCGACTGATCAGCGTCGACTGGCCGAAGTTATCGGTTTCACTGCGGTAAATGTTGGTCAGTGAGTGGTTTCGATAGAGCTTGTAGGGATTGTCCCAGGTCAGCGTGTTCATGCCGAATACGCCGACGCCTTGGAACCCTACAGGGGCCGGTGGTATTGCTCGGTCTGGTACGCCTGGGCTTGGAACCAAACCGCCGTTACCACCTGGCTTCCAGCCTGGCCGGAGCGTGAACGCACCGCTTTCCAGCAAATCCCGGTAGGTCAGCTTCTTGTCGAGGCCATTCCCGCGATTCCCCTCGCCCGTCTCAATGATCTCAGTCAGAGCACTAAAAAACGGGCGCAACTCCGCCGAAACCTTGCTGCTGGGTGCAGGAAGGCTTGAGCGTTTTGTCGTCATTAGGTCAACTCAGAGGGTGTGTTCGCAATTTGGATAGAGAAAACTTCGGTCGAGCCGGACGCTTCCACCTGCCATTCGCGCGCATCCGCGAAACCCGGCGGCAGCCTGAACATCTGGTTACTGCCAATTTCGGCGTCGAGCGCAGTGGTGCCATCGGCGATCACCCGGAACTGGACCGGAAACGCCGCCGCCACCACCTTTCCGCAGCTGAAATTCGCCGAACCAGGTGGAAACTCGAATACCTTCGAGCGCCATCGGTAGGTCATCGGCGGCCCGCCTCGCCACTTGGCAATCGTGCTGCCCTGGATCAGATACAGAGTGGAGGCCGCAATGTCGTAGTAGGAGTTGGCCGCCTTGGCGTCAATGAACTCAATACCCTCGCCCGGGGCCAGGGCAAAGCACCCGCCATCGTAAAACGCCAGATAACGGCCTTCGTATCGGCAGGCATGGATCGATGCGGGATTCAGCGCTTGCCACTGCTCCGGCGTTAGCACCCCGTCGGTGATCAGCTGCGGCTCTCCGCCGGACACCGCCACCAGCCCCTCAGTCGACGCATAGACTACGTACTCGCCCATATCGACCACCGACCCCCTCGACACGCACACACGGTCTGCATCCGGGTCAGCAGCGCTCATCGCCGCAGGCGTTGTGCCGGTGACCAGTCGCGGACGTCCGGTGGTGGCAACCACCAGCCCGGCGGTGGTGACGCCGATCCCGACTATTTTGTCAGGAAAGGAAATTTGGTAATCAACCGGCCAGGCGTGCGGGTGATACGGCTCGCAAAAGCACAGCGTGTTGTCGAAAAACCCGGCAAATATGCCGTTTGGCATCTCGACCAGGCCGACCATCGCCGGATCTGGCATATCCCAGCTGAGCGACGGGCAGGCAATACCCAGCTCATCGCTGTTCATGTCGTCCACCCAACTGCCCTGGGCCACAGGGAAGTCAGCCAAATACAGGAATTCACCGCCGCTTTCCGACCGGTAGAGCCGCTTGGTGACGATGTTGTACGGCCCGTTGGGCGACGGCGGCAGTTGAACGTTGACTTTCCCAGGCAACTGGTCGCCCGCACCGTCCCAGCGGTTGATGATGTTCGACGCAGGGCTAGGTGGCCCTTCTTCGCCATAGGCTGAGACATAGGTCACCACATACGTCGCGCCCACGGTGGTGGTGGGCGGTGCTTCACCGCCGGCTGGCTCTGTCACCAATGGCGCGCTGACCGGAGCAGGGATGCCCAGCCGATAAAACCCGGATGGGTACGGCCCTGCGCCCTGAGTGGCGACACCGATGGGGGCCATCTTGGGAAAAGAGTCGCCGGTCCAGTACACCCGCGACCAAGCATCCTTCGCGAGCGGGCTTTTTGCTGCATTGACCTGCTGGCCATCGCCCCAGGCAAACCAGAACCCGGCGCCGTTGTTACCGAATGGGTACCGGTAGATGGATGACGGATTGATCACGCCGCCAATCCCAAGCACGGGCAGCGGCGCATTTTCAGCCCGCAGCGACCCCTTGCGCAGATTGACGTTGCGGGCCGCCTGGGCGTTGGTCGGCTGCAAAAGACGCGGGGTCAGCGCTGGCAACTCGCCCTTGAAAGACGTGATCGCAATCGATGTCATGGAAACCTCGGTGTTTTCATCCTTATGCTGCCGGACTGGTGGCCGGCGAGCGCCTCAGATCGGGCATTTGTGCAGAGGGCATAGAACGCTGCCTGATCCATCAGGGCGCGCTGCATATCGGACCAGGGTTTCTCGGGCATCTTGCGCAGCCAGTACTGGGCGCCGAGCATCAACGCCTCACAGTAACGGTCCAGCAGCCAGTCCGGGGGCACCGCCAAAGAGGAGCCAAACGTGGGCCGCACGACCACATCAGCGGTCAGTCCCGAAGGCCCACCGGTGACAATTACCGTGTCCGGCGAAGGCTGGAACACCTGGCAATAGGCAGGCCGGCCGTCCTGATACAGCGCCTGGATGCGGATAGGCTCCAGGCCAGGCCCGGCGGTGATCTGCTGCTCACCATCGGACAGCTGGATTCTGACTTTCCAAGCCGGCACCTCTGTGCACAGCTCGCGCAGCGCCCAGGCCACACCGTCACGGATAGAGGCGATTACCACCCCCGGCACGTTTGGCAGGATCTGGTCGACCAGCTGGCTCACGTTCATTGCTGCGGTACCTGTTGTTGGGACGTGGCGGCGACCGGCAGAGGCCCAAGCATGCGATCTGTCTGCACTTTCATACCCAGGGTAGCCTGGAACATCTGGAAGTGCATCGTTGCGCGGTTGAGGTTGGCCGCGTGTTCGGCGTCTTTCGCGTAGGCCCTGGAGAGGATGTAATCCACCAGCACCGGCGCAAACGAGTCATCCAGGCGGATCTTTTCAGCAGCGGAGTCGGTGGCCATCGCCTGGGCGTGCGGGTCTGGCACCGACGAGTAGATGATCTCCAGTTTGCTGGTGGCCATTGCCGGCGGGTAGACATAAAACTGGCGCGGTGCCGCCTCGTCGAAGATGTACTGCTCAATCTCCTCGACCTGCTGCTCGGCGTGCCACCGTCGCCTGGTTGAGTCGATAGCGCCTCGGGTCGTGAGAATCACACTCAGCCCACCGCCCGCGGGGGTGATGTTGCGCACCACCTCCAGCAGGCGCAGGCCGCCCTCGGGGATGGATTGCCTGGTGCCCGGGGCGCAAGTAATTTCGGCCGTGACAGAACTGGCATTGGGCTTGATGTTGCAAATTGCCGCATACCCTTCGTTCAGCCAATCCAGCAGCTCGGTGTTAGCCCACCGCGTGCCGTTGGATGTGACTTCCTGCAGGATCTTTTTGGCGCGGGTCAGGATGTTGCCTACAGTCGTCACGGCCACGGTTTACACCTCTTGCATGTAGGAAAGTTTCGCCAGCTCGGTAGTCCATACGAACTCGCAGCCGGTCCTGGTGTTGCGCAACAGACGATTGCCGGTAACCGGCACCGAACGCTCCTCCTCGTCGACGTCGTCGAGATCAGGCGCCTGGGCCTCGGCCAAAGCAGTGGCTGTTGGCGGGTCGCCTGCCACCAACTTCATGTTGATACCAGGGATGCTCATCTCATCGACGAGCGCCTGCGGGATGTACAGCTGGCCATCTTCGCCGTTCAAGGTGACCGGCCCGATGTGACGCCCGGGGCCAGGGTCGGCAGCGACCTGCACAGTTTCAACAGCGGCACTTTGGGCAGCTGCGTCGTCGCCGGCTGGTTGGTCGCCCTCCGACGCTTGATCAGCACCATCGCCCGATACCCCGCGCGCAGCGGAGTCAGTGTCGACGTCAGGATCGCCGGTGGTCTTGGGATCAGCGAGCCCAGCAGTGCCGGCATTGCCAGGCGCCAGATCAGGGTTCGGCGCGCTTTCGTCGTCAGCTTCATCAGCCAGGGCCTTCTCGAGCCCTGCGAGCAATTCGGAGCGAAGTGTGTCCTCGCTTTTGCGTTGGTCAGCCTTCAAGCCCAGGTCTTTGAGCATTTCAAGCAAGCCGTCTTTGTCGGCTGTTTTTGCCTTTTCAATCAATTCGCGAATCATGGTTTTCTCCGAGAAAAGCAAAAAGCGGCCAGGCGGCCGCTTATGGTGTGGAGATGAGGGTGATCAGCGGCTGCAGTACAGGTTGCCGATCGCTTTCGGGTCGATGACGCCGGAACCGAACACGTTCAAACCACGAACGAGCTTGCCGAAGTCGTTCGGGTTAGGCAGGGTTTCCATTTGGGTCATCTGGCTGGCAAAGGTGAGGCCTTTCTTGTGACCGAACATCACGTTGCTGGCCTTCTTGGTGGCCGCGACATCATCCACTGCTGTGGTGTTGTTGCTGATGAACACGGTGAAACGATCGAGCATGCCGACCTTGCCGTTGCGGAAGACCGAAGTGGAATCGCCCATAATGCTGGCGTCGCGCAAATCGGACTTTTTCAGCATGCCGTTCATCCAGGCGGGCAGAACCACCCAGCGGCCTTGCTCGGGAACGTTTTGCTCGTCGAGAACGGTGCCGCAGTCCACCAACACATCCAGGATGTTTTCCTTGGTGATCTGCACAGGCGCGCCAGCTTTGCCGAGGTTGATGCCGCCAGACTTGGCGCCGGCGTTGTCGCCGCGATTGGCCGCTGCAGCGTCGGCGTAGTGGCGGTTCAGCAGCTGGGTGTCGATAGCCACCTTCATCTGCTCACCGCCGTCGGTGCTGAACTCATCCATGAGTTTGATATCGGCCTGGTAAGCATCGACGTCGTTCACCTCGAACGCGAAGTACTTGCCCTGGTCAATCTGCAGCTGCACCTTGTCACTTACCGGCTTTTCGTAAGTAACGCCGCCGCCGATCACGTAGTCCTTGATGACAATCGACGGTACGGTGCGGATGTTGATGGTGTCGCCTTGATTCTTGATTTCGCCCTCATAGTCGGTGTTTGCGATCTCACCGAATACGGTTGCGGCATACAGCTTCTGAACCAACTTGCCGGACCAGAGCGCCGGGATGAAACCCGATGCACTGGTGGAGCTGTAGTTTGGATGCCCTGGGGCGCGTGCTGGACCTGCCATGGTGTTGCTCCTATTTCCTGACGCCTCGCGGCGTTACAGAGCGCGTGCTATCGCGAAATGCGACCGTTTGCTACCGCGTCTGAGATGTCCTGTTCAATCGCAGTCGCCTCGGCTTTCGTGTACCGCTTGCCCAGCGCCACATCCTTGTAGAACTCGTTGATTTCAGCATTGCTCCACCACTTACCCTCCGCCGGCGGCGTAGGATCGGTGCGAGTGGAGCGTGGCTGAACGTTTTCCGGTGGGATGGTGCGATCTGGGTTCGGTGCTGCCGGTGCGGGCTGCGCGTCTTTGAAGGCTTGGAACAGCGCGGCGACGCGGTATGCGTCGTTGGCTGTCTGGGCCTCGATCAAAAGCTGCTGCCGCTCTTTGCCGGTGAACGTGTCCATGTGGCTGAGCCACTCATGGAACGCGGGCAATCCGTTGATCTCAACAGCGTCAGGAATGCGCTGAATCAGTTGCCGGAAGAACTCTTCCTGCGCTTGCTCGGCTTTTTCCTGCTCGCTTTTCTGGGTTTTATGCTTCAGCCCTTCGAGTTCGGTTTTAATCGATTCCAACTCTGCGGGATTGGCGCCAGAAGCCTGGCCACCAGCCACTCGCTGGATAAGTGCTATGAGGTCCGGCCCGTAGCTCTCAATTTCCTCGGGGGTCAGATCCGACACTGCTCGCTGCACCGCATTGCCTGCGGGCTGCTGCGCTTTCGCCAGTTCTGCGGTCAGTCGGGACACTTCCTGTTGCAACGCGGGTACTTCAGCGTTGTATTTCCCTTGCATGACCTTGAAGCGTTGCTCCCAGTAATCAGCACCATCGTTACGGGCGGCGGGGGCCGGGTCCGTTTTGGCTGGTGCTTGTTGGTCTGAGATCACCGGCGCATTTGGATCTGCTGCCGGAGCCGCATCTGGTGCGGGGTTCTCGGCGGGCTTATTCAGCGCTTCCTGAATAGCCGTTGCTTCATCGATTTGCGCCTGTACGTTGCGGGGTAGCGTGCTCATTGATCGTATTCTCCTTGGGTAGAGCCGGCAGGTCCGGGCTTCTGGTGTGCTACTGGTTCCGGGCACTTGGCCAAATGACCGGAGAGTGGCCACAAAAAAACCGCCTCAAGTTGGGCGGCTTTTTCTGTAGCTACTGGATAGGCCGCGAGATGCTTGCCTGGATTCGCTCAAGCATCTCGCGGGATTCTTCAAACGTCTTGATCAGCTCCCTGGCCAGGCTCGCCCTGCCCTGAGCCCTGAATAAACCCTCCAGGTTGTTCACCCCCTCCAGGCTCTGCTGCGCCTCCATCAAATGGCTGCTCAGTATCTCCTTGAGGTGCTTCCATTCCGGGCTGTTGGTCAGGTTGACCAGGGCTTGCCACTGTTGGTTGCTGGGTTTCATTGGCTCCGCCACCTGCATGTTGAAGTTGGGCGACCACGGCACCGTTGCTCATACCGAGGCGCTGGGCCTCAGCACGGGTTTTCTCGGCCTTCGCGGTCAGTTCAGCTGTTTGGGCAGCGGTTTTCTCGGTTTCCGCTTCGACCTGCTGCCCCACCGCAGCGGCTTGCTGTTGCTGCTGTTGGGCCTGCTGCGCCTGCTGCTGCTCCTCCCGGGCCTTCATCTCGGCTTTCGTCGGGATCAGCCCTGGCATATCCAAGCTTTCGGCGACCTTGCGCAAGATTGCGGCCCTACCTTCAAGGCCGAGGATCTGCATGTCGGTCGGGTTGTTGGTGAAGCTCAGGAACTGAGTGCGCGCGTTCAGCGTTTGCTCGCGCTGTAGCATCGCGTTTGCGCCCCGGGCCACGACTTTGCAGTCGCCCTTGATTGCGTTGTTATCGGAGTACCGCATGTTGAACAACCACAGCGCTTCGACGACACGGCGAACCACTCCACGGTCGATGTGGCGGATCGCGTCCTTGATACCCTTGTTGGCCGACTCCATCAGCATCGATAGACCGCTGGCTGTGTTGCCTGCGCCACCGACTTTTTCGGCGCCGTAGATGTATCGCGGGATATTCGTCGCGTCGTCCGCGCGCTTCTCCCATGAGTCATAGACCGCTTGAAGCTCACCAGCCATGCTGACCGGCTGGTAAAAGCGAATCACCGGTGACGTCGCCCCTCCCTGCAGTCCTGCCGTCTGGCCGCTTTTCACCCGCCAGCGTTTCAGCGGATACATCTCGTTTGGGTTTTCACCCGGCTGCAAGCGGTCTTCATCAACTTCCACCTGCGGGCCGCTGGCAAACGCCATGTTGTTGGCCTGTGCCCGGGCTGTTGAGCCGCAGAAGTCCTGCACATCACTCATCAACTCAGGAATCGACATCCCCCAGAACGAGCCAGGCACGATCTGGAACGACGCCTTGTGATATGGCCGGCCGCCCAGAGGGTTGCGGTTGAACACGCACCGGATAACGTGATTGCCGATCAGGATCGCATCAACTTGGTACTCATCAAGCACGTCCGGCACCTGGGATGGATCAATGCCCCACTGCAGTAGCATCAGCCCCTGGGCTCCGCCCCAATAGTGCAGCCCCTCGATGGTTTCCCCGTTATTGATCATCCAGTCGCCGGCCTTGTCCTCAAGCCGCGCGCGCTGCGAATCAGTTGCGAGCCATTCACGCAGGCCGCCTTGACCATGCTCGGCAAGCACGGCACGAACCGCGTTGTCGCTGTAGCCGGGAACACCAGTGAGCGCGTTGAGGCGCGACCGTGTGTAGCGTTCGCGCTCGATGATGAATGCACCGTCATCGGTGTTCGTCGAATCTGGCGACGGATACATGTCGAAGGGCGAAACCCGGTGAAAAAGGGGTTGAATCTCCTCCGTTTCGATCATCTGCCAATTTTGGCCCCAGGCAATCTGCGGCACACGTTGAAGCAATGGCCCTTTAACAAATGCCGCCGGGTAGATGGTGAAGTCGTCGATGAACTCCTCGAGCGCGGTTTCCCAGCCTCCCTCGGCCAATTGGTCGGCGATAAGCGTTTCATGCGCCTCGCTCGCCTCCTTGGCCTTCTCCTGGATGAGCTCACGCAGCTTCGCTTCCAGCTCGGCTGGGTCAGGCATCGTCTGTGGCGGCGCATCTTGCCCCTGCTCCCCCTGCTGGGCCTGCTGGGCCTGCATCATCTGCTGGGCGAGCTTCTGCTGAAATGCAGCAAGAAACTCGGGCGGGATATCCGCCACCGGCGTTGGATCTAGCCCCCATGGGTGTCCATTGACCGGGATCAGGATGTCACGAATCCAGGAAGCGCCAGCGCGGCACTTGGTGGTGGTCAGCTTTGGGTAAATCTCGCTGCCGCCAGCCTCCCGGATCGCCTGGAGCTTCGTCTCCTCATGCTTTCCTTTCTGGCGCCGCGCGCAGTCCAGCAGCCGATCATCGATTTCACGCTTGGCGTTTTTGGCAGACTCGAAACACCGACGGATGTGCGCCGCCAAAGACGACTGCACCTGTAGAGCGCGCCGGCTTTGCAGCGCCTGCTCCTCAGCGGCGACTTCATCAGCATGCAGGTCTGCGGCGCTCCTGAATTGCAGCAAACCTAATTCAGCCATGGATCATTGCCTCATGAACGTTGTTGATTTCAGCCTGTCGGCCGGAGCGGCGCAGTTTCGCGCCGTGCTCCAGCTTCCGCAGGTTGGCCAGCAGATCCTGCATGTAGTTGACGGGGTCGGCCGCAAACTCGGCCAACTTGACGTTGAGTGTCACGCCCAGGTCGTGAGCCATCTCGAACTGCACCCGAACTGCAGGGTGTCCGCCATCCGGCTCCTTGATTTCTACCGCGTCGACTTGGACCAAGCCAATGTCTCGACGTAGCTGAAAGCTCTGGACGGTGAGCGGGGCAACCAGGCGGGCTATGACGTCGGCGACCTGCTTCCATTCAATAAACATAGTGGTCATGTGTGCGCGCTCCAGTTGCGTCGGGCTCGATCCGTGTTTGATGTTGTTGGCGCTGCGGGGATTGCCCCTGCCGTTGCCTCGAAGACTCCGCAGCGTGCCAGGGTTTCGAATGCCTTGGCCCCGTGGCTCGCCCAGTCGTGACGTGGCTGATCCTTATACACGCCCAACCTCAGATCCCACTCTTTCCGGTAGTTGTCGATGCAGTCGATCAGCCTTGATACGCCTGCGGTTCTTGGCTTGCCTGTATCGGCATCGCCAGTCGACGCGCGGGTGTCTTGCTCGTCCTCGGCGAACCAGCACAGCGGCAGGAAGTTACGCACCGCCTGCACGCCCTCGCTGTTGCGGGAGACGCGTGGGACGATCTGAAACGTAATCCCGTATTGCTTTGCCACGTCGATCCGGGACTTCCCTGTACCGATCTCGCGCACAACGATGTCGTGCGGGGCGTAGTGGGCACCGTAGGAATAACCCAGCTTTTTGAGCAGATCGCCGTAGTACTCCATGCCCTCGCCGGAATGCTCGATGTAATCGATGATGTGCACCTGGCGGCCCACCACCTGGAACAGCACGATGGACATAGCGTCCCCCATGCCCAAGTCCCAGGCAGTGAAAACCGGCAACGTAGGGTTTCGGGTCACCGCCTTGGTGATCCGGCCCTGTTGCCGCAGGAAACGCATCTGCGTGAGGTAGTAAGCACCCTTGATGCCTTGGTCGAAAGCTTCGTCAGGCGTGGCTGGGTATTCGCGCTTCATGTCGTCGTGGAGCGCTTCGGCCTTTTTGGCGTACCAGGCTTGCTGGGCGCGGTCGAGGCGGATTCCGTGTTTGGCTGCCAGCTCGGCGAAGTACTCCTGCAACCACTGCGGCACCACCACCTGGTCGAATGCCTCCAGGCGATACGTGGGGTCTTTGAACCAGGGGAAGAAGTGGAACTGCCAATCCATCACCGTCGGCGTGCGGCCGGCGTCTTTAATGGCCCTGGCCAACTCGCAGTAGGTGAAGAAGTAGCCTTCGCGGCCCTCGGCGGTGCTTTCAATGGTGACCCGGTTGCCCAGGCCCACGGCCTCAAACGCACCGGTGACGATTTCCTGGGCCTTGTCCGGGCTCAGCTTGCAGATCTTGCCGAACTCCGACACATGCAGGCGCTGGAGCGTGCCGCCCCGGAACGAGGTCGACACCTGGATGCTTGAGCCATTATCGAAGATGTAGCCTTGGTCCTTGTCACTGCGCGGTACTGGCAGGCGCATGCCGATCAGCTTGAAGATCGCCGACCAGGCCGGGTCGCCTGAAAGCTTTTCGTAGGCAAACCTGATCTTGTTGCGGTAGATCTCCTTGGCATCCGGCAGCGTGTGGCAGATGCAGCCGGCGCTGTAGTTCCTGGTGAATAGGCAATCGTCGAGCGCGTCGATCATCTCAAAGGTGGTAAAGCCCAGCTGCCGGGCCTTGAGGATGATGTCGCGGTTATGCTCGTTGAGGAACCGCTCGCGCTGCTGTTGGTTCGGCTTGAAGCGCTGAACCTTGCCGTTCTTATCCTTGATCTTGTACAGCGCGTTGAGCCTGTACCACTTGTTGCTCAGGGCCTTCAACAGTAAAGCCTTGCCCTTGAGCTGCTTGGCGAGGTGTAGGGCGATTAGCTCGTCACCCTCACGCACCAGGCGCTGGCGGTCAGTTTCATTCCCCATCACCAGCTGCCTCAGCCAGCAGATCCTCAAGGGATTTGCCTGTGCTTTCCCGTTCTTTGTCGGTGTCCAGGCCGTGGGCCTGGCGTTCGAGCTTGATCAGCCGCTCCAAGGACTGCGTGGCGTGGCCGATGCTCTTGCCGACGTAGTCCAGCGGGATGTCGATCTCGACCGGCTCACCCTTCTGGGTCATGACAGTGATCTTGCCGGCGGCGACCTGCTCATGAATGCGCTCGACATACTGCTGAGTGATATCGCGGGTTCTGGCAATCACCACCTGGTGGCCGCGTACCAGTTGGGCACCGGCCTCGGCGGCCTGCTCGACGATCTCGGCGTCGTTGGTTGCCTCTGCCACAGCAGCAGCGGCGGCGCGCCCGGTCTTCTCCCTGACACGCTGACGGATCATCTCAGACAGATCTTTCTGCCATTCATACTTGTCGGCACGGTTACGGATTGAGCTTTCCGACACATTGTGCCGCCGGCCCAGCTCGCGGTTCGTATAGCAGCCCGTCCGATAATCCCTCTCGACGGCTGCCCAATCACATTTAGCAGCCATGAGCGCTTCCTTAGCGTGAGTATCGGGGGTGTGCTGCGCTTACTGCCTTGGTGCCTGGCAGAAGGTGTTGATGTAGTCCTGTGCCGCGCGCAGGGCGATCAATCCTTCGTCACCGTCGTTGGCGATGGCGACAATTCTTTCTCCAGCCGCTGGGTCAAGTTCGGCTCGCGCTTTTTCATGACCCAGGCCGGAGGTGGCGGTGGTGGCTCCCACTGCGGGACAGGTGGCTTCGACTGACAACCGGCGAGCGCCAGTACCAACAGCAGTGCGAAGACGCTGATTATCGGCTTGGGCATTCTCCAACTCCTTTGTGTGGTCGGTGTCGAGCTGGGCCAGCAGTCGCTGAGTATTCCGGCGAGAATCGGCTGCTTTGTTCAGGGTCGTGACCAGGGATTCGGCGGTGGCCAAGTCCTCAGACTGAGACTGGATGCGCTGATAGCCGCCGTAAATGATGATCAGGCAGCCGATCAGGGCTGCGATCAGATAGCGGATCATGACAACGCTCGGCGGAGCCCTTCCGCTAAAACGGCCTCTGGATAAGCGAACCCTGCGCATTCATGGGCGATGATGCTGGACACCATTACGCCCAGCGTTGCCGGCTTCCGGACGTCGATCACGTCATTGGCACTCACGCCCATACGTCGAGCCACGGCCGCAATGTAGGCCTCGGTGTTGTTCTCATTGCCTGGTGCCCACCTGGTGATGGTTTCACGCACGGTGTCGATGCCTGGGCCGCCCACGCCGGGCATACCGTCCTTGCCGCGATAGTTGATCAGCAGCTTGCCCAGGGCGCGGATGCCGTTCTCTGGGGTGTCAAAGCGTGCAAACCGTGGGGATGGTACGCCGACTTCCAGACCAAGCTGCCCTTGCCAGGCATTGCGCGGGTTGTAGTCGATGTTGCCGGGGTTGTTGTTGCGCACGCCGCGAGGCGTAGTGATCGTGGTCATGGGATAGCCCTCGGCTCCACTGGAGCAATGGTGACGGTGCGGACCATGCCGCCCGTGTAGATGTCCCGCTTCATTGCGGCACGCACCGCCTCCTCCGCGCTTGCCCCCATATCCATTGCAGCCAAGGCGTATGGAGCGCCGCTGCCCATGGCGTCCGGGTTCGCTGGATCAAGATCCTGTTTCCATACCCCGGTCGTGTCGTCGTGACCGATCATCAACAGCTTGCCGCCGTCGACGACATAGCCTGAACACTCGACCGGCACCTTCGAGGGAGTGCCGAAGTAGGCGGCAATCAACGCCTTTTCGTCACATACGGCGCCTGCCAGGAAGAAGCTGACACCATCCACAACCAGGCACTTCGGTGCGTTGTCGGAGACGATGCGATCGTTACGGACCTGGCGGCCGTCATAGGCGATTACGCCGTCTTTGTAGGCAATGGTCGTCATAGTCAGTAACGCTCCGGGGTTGTAATGCTGGCTCGGTGCCGGTATTCATGAGGATCATTCAAAGCAAGGAGCACGCAGCGTGTCGAAATACAGACTCGAAGAATCGCGCCCAGACTGGTACAAGGGCTTAGGGCCTCTTTACCAAATCCACGATGAAACCGGACCCATTCGTCATCTACGGTGGGATTACGAGCCCACCGCTATCGCTGTTCTCGATGACTTGGAAAATGGCCGTGCGCTGTTGGCGGACATCAACTACAAGCTGAATGGCGCATCGCACAAGAGCGAGGCTCCTGCTCACTTTGCCGAGGACGAAGACGTCATCTACTTCTTCGAGGAAGACAAACTTCCAACGTCGGACAGAGGCCTCACCACTACAGAAGAAAAGCGTGCGGCTCTCTTGAAGAACGGTTATTCGGAGATCGTCATCTACTGGGAATCAGTACCGCCATCTGAATAAATATCCGCGCCACGATTTGGCGCATTCGAGAACGTGGCGCGGAATTCAGCTCGGCTGCCTGATCTTGCTGACGATGGATTGGGCAGACTCCCGCACCTCTGTCTCGCGACCGTCAAAGGTGCGGACAATTGCGTGGATGCCCCGGTATTGCGTGCTGGTTGAGGTCTCTTGCACATGAGCGATGGCGCTGGGGGCAAAGTAGTGGCTGTACCCGTTGTGGTCAGTCAGCTCGATCATGGTCGTTCCTCAGTCTGTGCCCGCGTCAGAGCCTCACCTGCTTTGTCTGCTGCTTTGCTGGCCGTGTCAGCTGCCTGAACGGCGGTGTGGGATGCCTCTTGCACCTTCACTGCTGCGTCCTGGGTCTTCTCTGCCAGGTTGGTCAGCCGCAGATCACGCTTGCCCAGGGCTGCGTCGTAGGCGGCGCGCACCTCGGTGAGTTGCTTGGTGTGTTCGGCAGTGGTTGACCACACGCCGGCTTGCCAGCCCAGGGTCGCGCCTCCGGCTACCAGCACGAGGGCAATCAGCCATCCTTCAACCCGACGCCACCAGTGACGGGCGATGAACTCCATTGCGCATCTGTCCATTAGTTGTCGTCTCCCAGCTTCGTGCGCAGGCGGTGGATCTCTTCGCTCTGCAGCGTGACGCGCTCGGTAAGTTGGCCGACTTGGCTGGTGAGCGCCTCGATTTTGCCTTCCATGCGCCCTACTGCTGCGGCGAGCTCGTTGCGCTCTTTCGCGAACTGGTCGGCTCTGGCCTCGGCGGCGTTGGCCCGGGCGCGCTCGGTGTCGAGCAGCTCATTCAGCCGGCGCACGGTGCCGATGTCGGCGTTATCCATTGCCCGGTCGGTCGCGTCTTTGGAGAGGAACTTCCTCAGCCAGAGCAAGCCACCAAGCACTACGGTGCCCGTACCACTCAGCCACGCGAGCGTCCCTGGGCCGAGGTCGTTTGGGTCCATCCGTCTCTCCAAATGAAAATACAACATAAGTGTTGTGTTAAAACAAAAGTGTTGTAGAATAAACTCACCCCAACAACGAGGCGAGGTGATGAAGTTCAGCGAGTTCAGACGATGGTTGAAGGCCCAAGGGGTGACCTTCGAAGCTGGCAAGGGAAGCCACTTCAAAGTAATCGCCCCAAACGGCAACAGGACCACCTTCGCGGATCACGGAAGCAAGGAAATGCCCGAACCGACCCGCAAGGCGATCATTAAACAACTGGGGCTCTGATGAGCCCCTTCACCACATCTGCACGCTGAGCGATCACCTCCAAAGGAGTGACCATGTACAACTACGCAATCCGCTTTGAGCAGGACGACAGCGCTCCCGGCCTGGCCGTGTTCTGCCGTGACCTGCCAGAGCTGAACAGCTACGGCGACGACAAAGAACACGCGATCCGTGAAGCGCAGGACGCGATTGAGAGTGCGCTATCCATCTACGTCGACGAGCGCCGAGCGATTCCAGCGGCATCAGCACCCCAGGCCGGCGAACACGTCATCCACTTACCAGCGGTGACCGTGGCAAAGATCGCCCTGTGGAATTCGATGATGGATCGGGATATGCGCAAGGCCGACTTGTGCCGGTTGCTGGGCGTTCACCAGGCCCAGGGCGATCGCCTGGTCGACTTCCTGCACACATCGAAGATGGAGCAGCTGGAAAACGCCTTGGCCGCACTCGGTAAACGCCTGTCGGTGTCTGTTGAGGCAGCCTGAATAGGTGCCAGGGCGAACCCTGGCGGTTTGTGCTTGTGTGTCGTCATCTCGACGATACGGCACGTCGCTGCAACGCCTCACGGCGTGGCGGTGCAATCACCCCTGTTCGGGATTCAGTGGCTGAGCAACTGCCGCCGCGGTGGTGACGGTCACTGAGCCTTGGTACATCGTTTTCAGCTCCGCGACATACACGGGCTGCTTGGGCGCCTGCTGGACCATCTGTTCAGCACGGGCGTTCGCCTCATCCTCGGTCGCGAACTGGGTCTGCAGCGGCGAGTTGGGAAAAGGCTGAGGGATCACTACATATGGCATGGTTTCACCTACTGAGTTTGCTGACGGGGACTATCCCGAATAAAGCGAATAGGCGCGGGCAACCGGACGCGATCCATGCTGCTGATCCGGCCTCTGCTCATCCTTGAGCATTCACCCACATAAAACTCGTTGATTGGCGGAATGCGGAGGAGTCGAACCCCTACCGTTTCCAGCAACACCGGGTTCAAACCGGCTTGCCTACCACTTGGCGCCGCCTTCCAGAAACGCAAAACCCCGCACGATGGCGGGGCTCTTGAATGGGTGCAGGTGGCTGGCGCAACTCTCCAGCTCTGGTGGGGCAGATCGCCGGGTCACGTACCCTGCCCTCTCATCGCGTAGCCGCCCATTGTCCGCACGGGATTAGACGACGCCTCTACCGACTTAGCCCAGCTGCCTGGGCGATAACCTGCATAAAACAATCGAGCTTCAGCTGCGCAATATGCGCAATTCCAATCACCTGCAAACTACGCACAACCCTCGTCGCTTCTGCTTTTGCGCAAGTTGCGCAGGTGCGCACTCACTGCGCAGAACTGCGCAGGGAACGAAGAACGCTTTTGAAAGCGTTTTAAGCGATATCAAGCTTGTAATCTTCAGCTTGCTCGTGGATCTCGTAGGGTTTGCCGAGCAGAACCCGCTGAACAGTGTCCGGATAGGTCGCTGAAACGAAAAGGTAGTAATTGGCAAGACTGGATCGTATTAATCGGTCGAGAAACTCCGGACTCAATTTAATCAGAATTACCTTCATGGGCGCCTCCTGCGCTTCGATGCTTTCAATCGCGTCCTGGAGATGCCCTAAATCCATTCCAGCCTCCACTTCAATGAGAACCCAGCAGGTGCCAGGTTCTCATGGAATTCATATCATGTGGCTGTAGAAAAGCGCATATGACTCGATGCCATCGTTGGGCTCTTTGATGCCTGCGTTGGAGTAGTGAGTCGCGCGAATACCCACCCGCTGCGTATCACCGAACTTCAGCCCAGCACCAATGCGATCCTCGAAATTGAAGGACGACCCAAACTTCTGGTCACCGGCCGTAGTCCCGGAGAACACTGCCACGCCAATCCCAGCTTCGATAAATGGTTTGATGTCGCCATGACCAAACTCGTAAACGAACACTGGGGAGAAGGATATAGAGTGGCGAGCGCCAGCCTCTTTCCCAGACTCCCAGTATGTGTAACCCAAGTCCCAATAACCGGTCAGCTTACCTGTAGAGCTTTCCAACCAAGCCTTGTCCCAGTTGAATCCCAGGGCAGTACGAGCAGTCAAACCACCTTGGCTCGTAGCGCCGAGAGCGCCAGAAAGTTCCGCCGCTTGAGCGCCGTAAGAAACCGCGCAAAACAGCAAAGCCGGAAGGAGTATTTTCTTCATTTTGTGACCATTAAGTTCTGAGAAAAGATCAAAAACCTGCCTACGGCACTATGAATCAATGTGCCATCAAATGGTTCTCAAAAAAGACCTGGATGGCGCTTATGTCATCATTAATGGCAAAAAAACGGGCACGCTAGAATGCAGAATTTTCCCAATAAAAAACCCGGCGCTTGGCCGGGCTTTCGGAAAGCATAATCAGTAGATCTCTACGCTGCTGAGCTTTGCTTGAGCAAAGGGCATTGCCGTAGGTGCAGAAAACTTCCAATTTTCCCCCGGGCCAATATCCGAACCGTGTGCAATTGTGTTGCCGATGACGTTACCGGCCGCGTCATAGAGCTTGAATTTCACAAACACAGAACCCAATGGAGCATTCGTGTTGTTGTGAGCCATGCCCATCACCGCGTTGTATCCTTCCGGCGCTGTACCTGCATGGATATTAGACAATGTTACCCGGTCTTCAGAAATTACAGCTGTGGAGATGAGAAGTGCTGCAATTGCGAGGATCTTTCGCATCGGTAGTGCTCCATTTTGGATAGAGCTCAACCTTTGCCCAGTCCCATGAGCGCTGTCAACTATGGCAAAAGCACGAGCTTAAACTGCCATAAAAAAACCCGACGCAATGGCCGGGTTTTCTTTGTTTGGCTGTCATCCTGTGATACACCAAACCGCAGGTTCGAAATCTACGCGGTCATTCGGCCACTGTCAAGCCGCCTCCCGACACAACAGGCCGCGCTCTTCGAGCAGGGCCTCAACCGCGAAGTGTGCGGCCGTAACCTGGCCATCGAGCCAAGCCTTGGTAATCGAACGCCAGCGGCGCAAGGTTCTCTCAGGCGTGCCGTCAGCATCCCAGCTATGGAGCACGTAGAACGACGAGGGCAGTCCGTTGCGGCGCTCGGGAATCATCCATGCCATGACGCACTTGGTCTTGAACAGCTGATGAGCAGGGCTCACAACCCTGGGTGTTAAATACGCGGCGGCATCTCTCACCTCGTTCTGGTTGATCGAATACTTGCCGACCAGCGCCTGCCACTGGACCTCAGACAGCTCTCGCTTGATGGTAGACCGGGTCATCGAATCCTGCGTCAGGCGCTCTTCCGGCGATAGTTCGTCGCTTACCGATCCGGTGAGCAGTTCATCGTCGAATGTCGCCTTGTACTTGCGCTGCCACGACGCCTTCTTGGTACCGTCGTGGATCTCGATAGACATCACCCGGCTGATGCAATGCGCTGCGTCTCGATACACGCTCATCAGGCAGCCCTCCGAATCCGGCGCGGCGGCGGGTTGTCATCCAAACCGAGGATATTGCGCAACAGCTTGTCCGCAGACTTGCTCTTGGCGTTACCTTCGGACACCCAGCGCTTGCAGTAATCCCCGAACTCGATGTTGACCCTGGTGGCGTGCCAGCTGGCGACCATATCCAGAAGGCAGGCCAATGCAGCAGCACCGCCAACCTTCTCCTGGGCAAGGCCTTCCCCGGCAATCTTCAAAAACTTGCGCTCATGATCCAGCAGACTTTTGCGCGGCAATGCCGCCGTTACGTTACTCATTTGCGGCACTCCCGAGGCTTTTATAAACCTCCATAATCACAATTTGCTGATGCGGGGCGCAGGCCTCGCAAGCCGTGGGCTGTAGCTGAAAACGCGGAAATTGGAATCTAACGCCTGTCTGCTCGGCATTAGCGCTTCCTGCGATGCGGTCTAACACTCCGGTGGCGATCATCATTTCTTCCTCCCCCTGTACTGCTCAGAGAAGGGGCGATTGATCTCCACCTCTTCCTGGGTGGGCTCACGGCCCGCAAAGTTAACGAAACGTCCGTATTGGCCCTGCTGCTGCACAATGCAACTGCCTACCCGGGCGTGCCTGCACTTGGTCATGAGCATCTCAGTCAAGCCGTTCTGCCCCTCCTCGGTGTCCATGTCCCGGTGAACCAGAATGATGCAGCTGGCGTCAGCTTCCACTTCCCCCGAGTCTCGAAGGTCACTCGACTGAGGCTTCTTGCCTGTGCGTTTCGTGGATTCCCTGTTGAGCTGGGATAGCAGCACCACCGGGATATCGAGCTCCTTGGAAATTCGCAGAAAAGCCTTGCTGATGGCGCCGACCTCTTCACTCCGCGTCCGACCTTTCGTTTCAGCTTTGACCAACTGCAAATAGTCGACGACGATCCCGCCCAGGCCGTGCTCGCGCTGGCATCGGCGTGCCTCAGCTCGAATACTCGACGGGGTTTGCACTGGGTCTTCAACCACGAATAGCGGCGCGCCATTCGCTTGAGCTACCGCACCGACCATCGCATTCCAGTCTTCGTCTCGCATTCCGCGGTTGCTGGCTGGCTTGGAGAGCCGCTGCAGCTCAATACCACCGAGCGAGGCTATTGCGCGAAGCCCCAGTTCTTCGCCAGGCATTTCCAGCGAGAACACCAGCCAGGGGTCATTCCTTTTGATCGCGTTGTGCTGAGCAGCCTGGAGCGCCAGGGTAGTTTTCCCGCTACCGGGCAGCCCGCCAATGATGGTGATTTTTTTCGGTCGTATCCCATCCGCCAGTTCGTCGAGATCAACCAGACCAAAGGAAGGCCAGTCCGGTATCAAGCCGAGGTGCTTGTTGTTGACGGTGTTGGCAGCGTCACCCATCCACTCATCGAGACGGCGATATTTTGGCTCATCGCCTTCGAGATCGCGCACGTCAGCCATGGCCTGCTGCGCGCTCGCGATGATTTCGGGGAAGGGCTTGCTTGCGCTTGCTCCCTGCTCGATCTCGCGCGCGACCGCAACCAACTGGCGAAGCACTGCGCGCTCCTTTATCACCCTCGCGTAGGTCTTCCAGTTCGCCACCGAAGGCACGCCGCGGGCAATTTCACCTGCGTAGCCCAGAGTGGTTTGTCCGCTTGGCAGAAAGCTCCGGCTGAAACTAACGGTGACTACGTCGATCGGCATTCCAGCCTGGTGACAGGTCTGCGCCTCCTCGAAAAGAGCTGCGTTATCGTCGAAATAGAAGTCCGCGACAGTGAGCGAGCCGAAAATGTCATCCACCAGTGATTTATCCAGCAAGAGCGCACCAATCACGCCCTGCTCTGCTTCCAGACTGAATAATTCGCGCGTGTCGATCATGCTCGCCCCCGTGCCGAACCCCAGGTGAAGCCGGCCAGCAACGCGCCGTTTTCGCGGAGTCGATCCAGTGCGCGGGCGCCGATGTACTGCTCCAGGCTCGGCAGGGGTTTGCCGTCCACGTCGGTGGTGGGTTTTGCCGGTAGATTCGATACCAGCACCGTGGGTTTTAAGAGCTGGTATCGCTTATCGATCACCTCATGCAGCACCCCAAGCTCATACGCGGTGCCGGCCTGGGCGCCTACCTCATCAATCACCAGCAGGTCGAAACTCGACAGTTCGTCGATCACGTCGCCTTCGGTGTAACCAGAGTCGCGCGCCATAGAGCGTTTGAATACCCGGATTATCTCCGCGGCGGTGGTGATCACCGCAATGGCCTTCATCTCGATGACCCGACGAACGATGCTGCAGGCCAGGTGCGTCTTGCCGGTGCCGATATTGCCGGTCATCAGCAGATTGCGGCCGGCCTTGAAGTGCTGAGCAAACTCATTGGCATATCCCTGGCACTTCTCCAGCGCCGCGGCCATCTCCGGGGTCGTTGCGCGGTATGTCGAGAAAGCACACTCGGCAAACCGTGGCGTGATACCCGACCCCACAAGCGCGCTGTTCAGACGTTCGGCGGCGAGGTTGGCCAATGCTTGCGTATGCTCTTCACTGCCCACCTCGGCTATACGCAGCCCGTGGAACTGGCACTGCTTGCATGGGCGGGTCTGCATTGATCCATCGAACTGTTCGACTTCACTTCGGGTTTCCACTTCAGGGTGCTGCGGACAGCCACCCTCGAACGTACGCATTTCAGGCTGGCGACGGAAATTAGAACGCTGGGCCATTGCCGCCTCCTTGGTACATATCCGGGGTGTGGTTGGGCAGGTTGTTGAACGCCTGGCCTCCGGCGGCTGTTGCTGGCTTAAGCACGTCCGTCCAGCGTTCGCCGTTGAGCCAGGTCGACGCCATAGGCACGTACTGGCCGTCATCCTTGGTCCAGTCGCGAGAAAGGCGGTGATTGCCAAGAGCGGTCATCAGTGTGAGGCGTAGATCAGCGTCAGGCTTGAGCTTGTCCCAGGCCTTGCGTGCGTCCTTCTTCGATTTCTTGTTCGGGTACAGCTTCCAGAACAACTCGAAGGCTTCAGCCGATTCCACTTCCGATGCACACAAGGTTTTAGGTTCCTTGACTGGTTCAGAAGAGTGACTGGTTCTGGGGGCAGCTCCTGCCCCACCCCCTGGGTTATCTCCTGCCCCAGGTGGGTTATCTGGTGCCCCACCCACTGGGGCAGGAGCTGCCCCACCATCAAGCGACAAATGGAAAACGTTCGACTGATTCAACTCGCCCTTTCGACGGTACTCCCGGCGAAGAAAGCCAGCTTTTTCCAGTTCTCGAATATGCAGCTTCACCGTCGAGCGGCCAATCTCGCACTGATCGGCAATGTGCTGATAGGAAGGCCAGCATTCGCCTTGATCGCTGGCGTTGTCGGCCAGCTTGACCAGCACCAGCTTGCGCAGCGGGTTTCCGACCTTGGTTTTCATGGCCTTAACCATCAGATCCATACTCATATGTCCAACTCCCGCGTTACCCGGGCAATGAACGCGTCATAGGTCTCGATCATGACGACGCCACGGTCCTCCAGGGCGCCGCGGGCAGCCTTGGCCATGCCGTAGACCTCCCAGCGGTCACGCTCGGGCAGATGGCGGCAGTTGGAATAGCAGGGCCAGGGGCCGGCGACCACTTCGGCAGTGGCAGTCGTAACTACCGGGATTCCGGTAGTTGATTCCATGGGAGTGGTCATTGCAGCGTCTCCGAGCCTGGAGCATTGGCAATTGGCGTCTCGCCGCAGGCAATCGAAGCCACGCCGCCCGACAGCCTCTCGATCAGGACAACAAGCGCCCCCATGGCGTCAAGCGAGTGTGCGCGGGCGAGATCCAGCTCAATGAGTTTCGGGCAGTTACCCTTGATGTGCTCATGCGATCGATTGACGTAGTTGAATCCGACCTGAGCCAGATCTGCAGTCGAAAGGGCTGTGAATGCTGCGGTTGGTAGCGGGCTGAGCGCTGGAGGTCGAACGGGAATAGGCAGGGACTTGACTTCAACGCCATCCATCAAGCATTTCCTTTGATGGTCCAGGTGGTCAGCAGATACCGTCTGTACGTCATGCCCGGTTCTACGGCGAAACATCACCGCGAGCGCCATGCACGCCTCCATCAGTCCAATATGGGTGTCGTCTCGCTCATGGATCTCGCCGCCCTCAGATACAAAATCGACTGCGTCTGCCAGCTTTTCGAAGGACATGAGCATGAGTGCCGCGTCTTCAAACTTTTCGAAGTGGGCCTCATTGATGATCTCAACGGGTGCCGGTGTTGGAAAATTCAAGACTTTGCTCATAGCGCACGCTCCAGGCGTTCGACGAGCATGCGCATCTTGCGCTTCAGCTTGGTCGTGAGGTCACGCTGAGTTTTCCACCGCGTGTAAGCCACATCCGTGAAAGCAATTACTCCTTCGAACTCTTTATCGTGGGGGTTCACGCGCTTGTTGCTGTCGGCGAAGGGCCGCCCGTAGGCATCGAAGTACACGCGGTACATGCTGTTCAATTCGCGACGCAGCGAGTTGCGCTTGGTCTCGGCCAGTTGATACTCAACCGCCGACTCGGCGATCTGTGCCATGAGTTGTTCGTGGGAAATTTTCATGCTTGTTCTCCGTCGGCGCCAAACAGGACGGCCAGATCAATTTGGTAAACGTCTGCCCAGGCAGCTGCGGGCCAGGAGCGAACCCAGCCATAACGCGGATCGTGGACTTTCGGGGCTTGCACTCCGTTCTCAGCGCACCAGTTCTTCAGCGGGCGGAAACCCTGCTTGCCGAACTTGCGCTTGCAGACCTTCTCCACGGCGGCGACCGTGGCCTGCCGCAGCCCGCGTCCGAGCTCTTCCTTCAATTGGTTGGCCTGGCGAACAGCCGCCGAAGCTGTGGCCATCGCTGTCGCTTCACGGCGCGAACCGATCTCAGCCTTGGTTTCAATGGCGTAGTCACGCTGCTCGATTGCTAACTGCTCGGAGCGTTTCGATGCCAGCAGGTGTTCCAGGGCGCCGATATAGTCCGCCGGCAGCGCCGGGCCGCGTTGGTTGCGCTGCTGGACCAGATCCCAGAACTCGCGCACCAGTTTCTTCTTGAATGCTCGAACGATGTCCGTATTGCGCATGTAGGTCAGCAATAGCGTTGATTGGGGTTCTGTAAGCAGCGCAATCTCCCGCGTTTGCATTCCACCGGCAGTTTCAAAGGGTTCTACCTCGAATCGGACCCTCCCGAACTCGCCCAGATCGCCCTGGTACTTCCGGACCAGGGCGATCACGCTGGCGTGCTCGTTCTCCGTGCCCGCAGCAATCGCCGTCGTTGACGTGACGGCATCGCCGTCTTTGATGATGACGATGGTCATTGGCGAGTCCTCCGACCTGGCGCAGGGAAAACCTTTGTCTCGACAGCGGTAACGCTTCCATCTGGCATTTCCAGAACCTGGATCTGCCTCTTTAACTTGATGGCAGTATTCAGCGCTTGCTGAGTGATGCCTAGCTGGCCAGCGGCATCCATTTGTCGACCCTTCGAAAACTCAGCCAGCGGTACGCCGGTACCTATTCCGTGCGCGCCACGATTTGGCATCTCTGCGTTTTGTGGCGCGGATTCGCCGAGAACCTTGAACTGGTCGATGGCGCTATAAACTCCGCCGAAGCCGGTGTCGCTGAAGTACTTCGCCACCTCAAACAAGGCGCCAATCCCTTTTCCGCTGTCGTGCAGGTGATCCAGGTGCATGGCCTTGATCAGTGCGTGCTGCCACTCGAGCACATCTTTGGCTGCGCACAGCTGAAACTCCGCTTCTTGCGAAGCCTCTTGCATGGTTGGTAGTGGCCCGTTCATTTGGTGGCTCCCTGGTGGGGGATGTTCTGCAGCTTGTATGCGGCAGCAGCGCCGGCCTCGGCCATGGACATGGACAGGAGCGCCAGCGAATTGATAAGCCAGCCGGCATTCATGGCGACTTCATCAGACAAGTCGCCGCGATTTGCTGCATGCGCGATGAGCTCACCGATAGCGGCAACTCCGCTCAGTGTGCTGAGCTGGAAGTTGTCGTTGGTGTTCTCTACGCACTGCAGCCGTTCGACCTGGGCAGGCGTGAGCTTTGCCCCTTTCGCGAAGGTAGATGGGAACTCGCGTTCAACGTCGACCAGCAACTGGTTCCACATTGGAGGCTTCACTGGTCACCTCCTGAGCTTTCGATCTCGGAGGGAAGACCGCGCTGGACGGACCAGAGAAGCGCGCTGACGCTATCGGCCACAAACTTCAAGGTGGCCATGCCATCGCAATAAACCATCTCGCCGTAATTCAGGCTGTCGTGCATGTGCTGGCAGATCTGGCCGAGACCAGATGCGAGTGTGCGCGCCTGCTGGATGGCGTCTCTCGAGCCGATGCCCGCGACAACCTGGAGCATGTACTCCCCTTTAACTTCAATAGGGGTTTCGCAAAAACCGACCTCAGTTGTGAGGGAGTCTTGCGCCACAAGTGAACAAGTGGTATTTTTTGGGTGTGACATATCGTTCTCCAGAACGAAGAAGTACCTAAGCGCTTGCGTCAACAAGTGCCGATTGAGAACTCGCTGCCAGGCGGGTTTTCTGCTTTCTGGGATTCAGAAAGTCAGAATTTGAAGCAGACGCACTATCAGGGCGGGCCTGTGGTTTGTTGCTCTGGTGCGTCTGCGTGTTTCATTCTTGATTTCCTTCTACTGGGGTTATATCCAGCTCACATAGAATACTTCAGGTATCTAGCCAAAGTCCGGCCAGTCCGGCGCATCCGAGGAACACACCTCGTTAGCGTCCAGGAAACTTGCTGATTTCTTTTGCCGATGCCGATCCATCTGCCGCCAGATCCACAAAAATGGTCCTGCCTGACGCGATAGCTTTTGATAGAGCGGGCCCTGTGCAACCAAGATTTATCGCCGCCTGTTTCCTGCCTTTGTGCTGAATAAAATCTTCAAGTGGAATGCCGCTTGATACGGGAGTCATTGAGTCGCCTGCTGGGTACTGGATGGATTCACAGCACCACCAGTGGACTGGCTTACTTTGGCGATCTGACCCAAAATTTCTTCAAGGTCGAGGCGTGGTTTTTCTCGGTCGCCACCAGAGGGGAACCCCTTGAGTTCAAAGCCGCTAAAGCGACCGGGTTGGTCTTCGGAAACGAGAATTAAGCGACCAGACTTTATGGCCTTACTAATCGCGGCCTGGCTAGACCCCAAAACCTTTGCGGCTTCGTCCTGGCCGTGCTGATCAACAAATTCGTGAAGCTGGATAGGCGTCATACGCTCACCTGAAAATGGCTTATGACACAAAGAATAACCATGAGTATTAAAAATGTCCACACTGATGGTTTTTGATTTTCAATACTTATGGTTTTAACCTGAGCCCATGAAGAAAAGAACTCTTAGCCCAGAACTGGCAGCTGAATGCGAGCGACTGAAGAACATCTATCGGTCTAGCAGTCGCAGCCGAGGCGTCACCCAATCAGCGATGGCTGACGCCTTGAATATCTCCCAAGCGGCTGTCAGCCATTACTTGAACGGACAGAACCCGCTTAACACCAGGGTCGCCGCAGTTTTCTCTCAGATGCTTGAGGTACCGGTCAGGGCTTTCAGCCCGAGGCTTGCAGATCAGATTGAAGAGACCGTCAAAGCTGCTCAGATTGGAGAAATGGCATCGAGGGATACCCCCAACATAAGCCTCACTGCTCAGCCAGCAATGTCATATAAATATCCAGTGATAAGCTGGGTCGCTGCAGGTAATTGGGCGGAGGCTGTTGAACCTTTCCCACCAGGCTTTGGTGATCGCTACGAGCTGACGGACTATCGGGCGCACGGTCCAGCATTCTGGCTCCAGGTTAAAGGAGACTCTATGACATCGCCGTCAGGATTGAGCATTCCTGAGGGGATGCTGATCCTAGTCGACACTGAGGCCGACGCTCAGTCAGGAAAGCTGGTAGTCGCAAAACTCACGGAAAGCAATGAAGCTACTTTCAAAAAGCTTGTCGAGGATTCCGGGCGAAAGTTTTTGAAACCGCTTAACCCCGCATATCCAATGGTGGCTATAAATGGGAACTGCAAAATAGTAGGCGTAGTGGTCAGAGCGATGTACCGCCTCTGAGGCCTCAAGCAACACGCTGCCCGCCAATGAGCGGGCTTTTTTTCGCTCACACAAAATAAATAACCATCAGTATTGACTGTGAATTATAACCGCTAGTATATTTACTCCATCGCTACCCGCATGGAGCCACTGACATGAACACCACCACCATCAATTTTGCAGGCTTTACTGGCTTCCTTGGCCGGGGCGCCGCTCCGCGCGAATTGCAGTGCTTAATGGCGGTGGCGTCAGGTCAGACTTCAAAAGAAGCCGCTCGAGATCTTGGCGTTTCTCCAGACACAGTCGACAAGCGCCTCTTGGCACTGACAACCAAGCTTGGCGTAACGCGACGCGCTGCACTCGTTGCTAAAGCCTTCTCGCTCGGCCTGATACAGACTGATTTCGCCATCTCGCCCAACCCTGGGCCGCAGCAACAAAATGAGAGCGAGCAGTTCCAGGGCACTTTTATCGCCTAACCAAAACCTGTTTTAGCGAAAGCCAACACCGCGGCCGGGATTCGCTCGGCCTGAAAAAGACGATCGGGTGACCGATCACCCGAACCAGAGATATCCAAATCAACTGCAGGAGCTGGACATGGAACGTAAAAAATTCAACCTCTGGAGGCTGCTCCGGAATGTGACCATCGGCGCAGTTTCTGCTGCCGTAATCAGCGCAGTACTCATGATGACGGCGCCGGACGTGGTCAGCCCTTCGTGCGGCGAAAATGCGATGTTTGCTTTTTTGTTCATCGCTCTGTCCGTCGGCATGTACGGCATCTTCGCCATGATTAAACTCGCCGATCCAGTTGGTGGTAACCAAGCGGCCGTTGAATTTAGCGCGACGACAGAATCGATGCATATCGACGATCGCGTGAAAATGGCTGCAATTGTTCGGCGCTACGAATTCCTGCGCGACGTCGCATTCAATCTGGCGCTACCGATCAAGGTGCGAGACATCTACGGCAACCTGCTGGTGAAAGACGACCTCGACAACGAGCTCGATCGCGTAATGAAAGCATTTGCCGTCGGCGCGGATGCACACCCATGAAGCGCCGCCAAATATCCCCCTCTGCCCTGCCCGCTATCGGCCAACCATTCGCGGGCGGCTTCTACGCCGGGCGGATCTACTTCGATGGCGCCGAGTTTGCACTCATCGACGCTGGCCGCGAGTACGAAACCGCCTCTCACTGGTGGGACCAAGAAGGCCCCAAGCCTCGAATCCGCGGCACCCAAAGCCGGTACGACGGCATGGCCAACACCAAGGCCATGGCCGAAGAAGGCAGCGCTATCGCCCGCAAGGTGCTGGGGATGAACGTGCGCGGCTCCTGGGGCTGGCACATCCCATCTATTGAGGAGCTGAACTTGTTGCGCTCCAACCTGCTTCAGCTTGAGGACTGGGGTCGCGACAGTCTCGGCCCGATAAAAGATGCGCCCAATGCATTCGCGTGCACGCACACCTACTGGTCTAGCACGCAGAAGGAAGGATCGGCCACCGCCTGGTGCATGCATATGCTTCCCTGGAGCTAT
The DNA here is from genome assembly GCF_001320835.1 of Pseudomonas sp. NBRC 111138. NCBI lineage: Bacteria > Pseudomonadati > Pseudomonadota > Gammaproteobacteria > Pseudomonadales > Pseudomonadaceae > Pseudomonas > Pseudomonas sp. NBRC 111138. The sequence goes on from NZ_BCBO01000076.1 coordinate 51,354, forward strand.
CCCGACAGCAACTGGATCAGCCAGGAAAAAGGCATCCGCCCGGTGAAGGTGCTGCAGATAAAAACCGACGCCTTTGTGCACGACCCGGCGAGTGATGCGCGGACCATCAAGAAGATTGCCGCCCAGGTCGACCTGCAAGGCTTGACCGCCAGCCCTGCGGTGGCCGAGGTGCTGGGCCAGTTCATCAACGAGGACACCGGCCGCTTCTATGGGCGAACCGATGACCTGCTAGCCCAGCTTGCGATGATCGCCGGGGAGGCCCGACCATGAAAACCATCATCACCACGATCCTGCTGCTGATCGCTGGCCAGGCCTCGGCCGGTGAGCAGGTGATCGACGTGCAGCACGACAGCGTGCGCGGCGTCACCTGCTGGATCATCGCCGGCACCGGCATCAGTTGCCTGCCGGACAGTTCGCTCCAACCCCGGGCGCCCACCAGCCGCGCCGCCGACGAAAGCCAAGAGGCGCGGGCCTCTCTGGCAGCTTCGATGTGCGAAAACGAGCAATTGGGCACCACCCCGCTCCCACAGAAAAAGGGGTTCCAACTATGAGCCGCCGCAACGGTACCAAGGGCCAGCGCCTGATCGAGCTGTTCAATGCCCTACAGCGCCGGGAAACCACGTTCGGGCAGATCTACGCAATGTCGGCTTCGTGCGGTATCGACGCCCGCCGGGTACTGGCTGACCACTTTCAGCAAGGTCATGGTCGTGCGTAAGAACCGTGGCGGGAGGAAGCGCGTGCGCTGGACTGAGGCGGAAGACGCCACGCTCCGCAGCCTCTACGCGGATAGCTCGCCAGCAACCCTTGGGCAGCAACTGCCTGGCCGGACTTACAGCTCGATCATCACTCGAGCGCACGCTCTTGGCGTGAGCAAAAGTCAGAAGTATTTGCGGGAGGTCGGTCAGGCGAGCATGAAGATCGGCGTGGAGCGCTTCGGAAAGGAGCTTTGGGAAAAGCCAATCGGGTCAACTCGAAACAGTGGAGACAGGACCCTCTTAAAAATTGCAAGCCCTAATGTTTGGGTGGCTCTGCACATCCATGTATGGGAGCAAGCAAACGGGCCAGTACCTGAAGGACTGATGGTGGTGGCCAAGGATGGAAACCTAAAAAACGCCGACCTGAAGAATTTGTGTTTGCGAACTTTCAGCGAACACGTAGTTCGATGCTGCCCGAACTATCGACACCTCCCTGAAGAGGTGGTCGACATCCTGCACCTGCAGAACGAAATCAAAAAAGAGATTAAGCGGAGAAAGTCATGAAAAACAAACTGAGCGACCTGCGCGACCACCTCTTTGCACAGCTTGAAGCGGTACGCGAAGCCACTGACGAGAACCTGGCCAAGGAAGTATCGCGAGCCCAGTCCGTCTCCGACATTAGTCGCGTGCTGATCGAAAGCGCAAAGGTAGAGATCGAGTACTTCCGCCACATTGGCGGCGAGAACAGCGCCAGCAGCTTTATTGAGTCGAAACCAGCCCTGCCGCCGGTGAACAGGAGTTGACCATGAGCAGCAAACCGATTTTCGACGGCGAAAAGCTGGCACTACTTCGGGCGCGGGCGGGCACCACCCAGCGAGACCTTGCTGAAAATGTTGGGACGACTGCGGCCATGATTTGCCGATATGAAGCAGGGACTTGCCAGCCCAGGCTGAAGGCGGTCGTGCGTCTGGAGGAAGTGTTTTGCATCGAACGCGGTGGCCTGTACCTGAAGGTCGCGACACCATCCACGGATACCGAAGACGTGTCGCGACACGAAGGCCTGAGCCCATGACCGACATGATAGAGGTGATTGCGCTGCAGCAGGCCGGCGACTTCGAGGAGCTGAAACGCCGTGGCATCCAGATCAGTGACGATGCGCTGGGCCTCAAAGAAGGCTGGGGTAAAGCTCCGTTTCACGGCATGCGTGCTCACTACTTCGTCGAGGTGGCATCCGACGCCATCGGCAAGCATGGGCGCCATCGGTTCTGGCTGGCAGCGTGCGGTGCTGAGGCAGTAACGCACGACAAAGCTCAGATGCTTGGCATGGGCAGTTGGGAGCGGTGCAAGGCTTGCCTCAAAAAACGGAACAACCAGCGTAGCCGCGGCATGCCTCAGTCCTCGGTAACAGATCCCAAAACGCAGCATGACGGTGGTGCCCGATGACCAAGACGAACATTTTGAAACTGCTGGCTGAAGCCGTCGAAAACGTCGATTGGGCCTGGTGGACCAGCAACTCCACGTTACGCCTGACAAGTGAAAACAACGGCCGGCACGGAACAGATGGTGATGTCATCAGCGCTCACGGGGATAACGTCAGCTGTCCTGAAGGCTTCAGGGCTTTCATCGAGGAAGCCTCGCCAGCAAACATCGCTGTCCTCGTGGCTGAAAACGAGCGGTTACAGACCCTGGCTCAGGCCGAGATTGAAAAAGCTTGCGAAAGCGCAAAGGAGGTAATGGGTGCGCGCATGACGCTTCACACGCTGGAGCGTGAGCGCAATCAGCTTAGAGCGTTCGCCGTTGAAATGATCAACTGCAGCTTCGACGGCGGCAGCTTCGAAGGCGGAGACATCCAGGACATCGCAGTGAAGCACCGTCTGTTGCAGATCGAGCGGCGCGAGGATGAATGCGGAGAGGCCTGCGCCTGCCGTGAGCATGGATTTCCGGCTGAGTGCTATCGCAAGACGAACCTGGCGGGTGCCCAATGCGTAGCGGTAGAAGCCACTGAAACTGAAGATTACGACTATCGCACTGACCTGGCTGCTTACTTTGGGCTGTCCTACGCCAGCTGGCTGACGCTGCCGCGTGTGCTGATGGAGGCAATGCCAGAAGTATGGAAGCGTCAGATGGCGGCTCTACTCCATCAGTACGACGATGCCTACCCGAATCAGCCGAATTACGGCACGACCGTGCGGCTGACCGTCGACGGCAAACTAGTTAAAACCCCGTGCTGGCTAAGCAATTACAGACACCCGGACTGGGCGATGGTAAATCAGCTACGCGCCCTGGCACCCACACCGACCACCGAGGGCTCCGCAGATGCTCACTGACAACGTGGCCCACCGGGCCTTATTCACTCTGCCTCCTGTTCGTGTCAGTGCAGAAACTACGCCAGTGGTTCAGTCCTTGCCACCGCAACGATCTATCACAGGTGACAGCGAAGTCGACGCGGTGCTCTGGCTGCGGGAGGTAATCAAAACTGGACAGGCCGGGCCAATCGCCACGGCTCTCTCTGCCGCGAAGAAAATCAAAACGCCGCTATCAGACGTTGAGAAGCGCTACACACAAATTCTGCGCCAGGCAAACCCGGGCAACCCCTTCGCCACGTTCGCATCCATCGGGTTCACCGAACTTGAAAGTCTCGCTGAGCGTTCTGTTGAGGAACACAGGCGACGTGGCGAGACCGCAGCGCGTTTCGATGGGGAGACTATTTGGGAAAACACCCCGGCTGAAGCTTTTTGCGAAAAAGCGCTCAAGCGCTGCAAGGGATTCAAGAGCTACATCGACAACGACAAGGCAGAGGTGGAAAAACGTTTCCGCCGATATGGTCACCTGATGCCCCACACGCTTGCGGATTGCCTGCATGAGCTTGGCTACTGGGATCATTTGTACAAACTCCGGAACGCAGTCGGCGATCGCGGCGACGGTATGCATGAGGCGATCGCGCGCGAGTGGTTCGTCGAGGGCCTGCTGGCCGTCATCCCCCCTGTGAGCCAGGCGGAAGCATTGAGCGTCCTTGCCTACGCTCGCACTGCGGACGGAATAGACCAAGACAAGCTGATTGCGATCGCGGAGAACCTGGTGGGGGGCCATGCCGTAGCAGCGCCGGGTAACGCGAACTTTCAGCTGGAGGCATGCCAATGATTCAGTTTGCATTGTTCTTCGGGGCCTGCCTTGTAGCGGCCCTGTGCTGCCAAGGCTGGCCAAGGGTCATGGTCGCCTGTTGCATGTGCGGTTCCTTTCTTTTGGGGGCATGGCATGGCTAAGCACCTACTCATCAGTCAGGTCGCGGCATTGGTTGCGACAGACAAAGTCGTGTCGAGACACGAAGGCGGGCACACATGAGCGCGGCAAGAGTTCTTGAATTTGAGGAGTTGCAGAGAATTACTGGCTACACCCGGCGTGCCGATGTCGAGAGGGCACTACGGGGTGAGGGCATCAGGATATTCCTCGGCAGAAAGGGGCCTTGGACAACCGTCGACCTGGTCAACCAGGCGGGCGGACTCAAGCCAATCGATCAAGAAAAGTATGACGCGGACATTGTATGAAGCGAGGAAGGAAGCGCCAGCACAACCCGAACATACCTGGGCACATTGACCAGGCGGCCCTGCCACGCTCGGTGTATTTCGACCACCGCGGGGCGGGGTGCTGGTACATCCTGTATTTCAATGAGGCCGGCAGGCGCCAGCGGCAGAACCTGTGCGCGGGCAACGTGACGCTCTCGGAGCTGCATCGCCTCATTGAGGAGCGCAACGGCGTGGACCGCGACAGCCTGCAGTACCTCTGTGAAGAATTCCACAAAAGCGAACAGTACAAGGTCCTCAGCGAGAAAACACACGACGACTACGTCTATTCCCGCGACGTGCTGCTGGCATTCCCAACCAAGCTGGGCAAGCCGCTGGGCGAGTTGGCCGTGCTAAAATTCACCCCAGCGCTAATCCAGCGGATCATCGACAAGATAGCCCAGGATGGTAAACCCTCGAAAGCAGCGCATGCCCTTCGCTATCTGCGCCGCGTGATGCAGTGGGGCCGAAACCGTGGATTCGTGAAGGACAACCCGGCCAAAGGCATCGAGTCTCCGAAAGAGCGTAAGCAGCGTCGGCTACCCGACGACACGGTCATGGTCAACTTGATCAAGTTCGCGCAGCAGCAAGGCCAGCTCAAGAGCGGCCAGCCTGGCGCCTGCTCGCCATACCTGTGGTACGTGATGGAAATCGGTTACCTGTGTCGCCTGCGCGGGATCGAGACGATCACCCTCACCGACGAGAACGAACTGGAAGAAGGCGTGCTCACCAACCGCCGAAAGGGCAGCCGGGACAACATCGTACGCTGGACGCCTCGACTACGCGCCGCCTGGGATGCGGCCAAAACCGTCAGGTCGGAGACGTGGCTGCGCAAGCGAGTGCCGGTGCCGATCCGTGCAGACCAGCGCTTTCTGATCATCGCCTCCACCGGCCGGCAGCTGTCGAAGTCAGGGCTTGATACGGCCTTCCAGCGGCTGGTGGTGCAGGCGATCGAGAAAGGCATCCTCACCGAGGAGCAGCGTTTCGGGATGCACGACTTCAAACGGAAGGGCATCACCGATACGGTGGGCACCCGGGCAGACAAGCAACAGGCGTCTGGGCACAAGGATGAAGCGATGATGGATGTTTACGATTTCAGCTTGCCATTGGTAGATCCATCCGGAGACTAACCGTCTGCTGGGATCTTTGTGAATGCGTCTGCGAGGTCCTTGCGAGCCTGCTTCCTTTCCGCGTTAGAGCGTCCGGCAACCTCGAAAACGTCGACATGAACCACGTTGTCCTCGAGTGCAGTGTCGTAAACCGCCAAAAGCCTTTTGTCATCCATCATCAGACTCCGAAGCACCATGCAGGTCGCTGTAACCGCTCCGAGATAAGTTCTTTCGGGCTTGTCGTCTGGCTTAGCCTGGTTGTAGGCCTCTGCTTGCTGGCGACCACGCTCATGACTTTGGGGATCGATCGCTGGCGTATCAGCTCTTTCGCAAGACAAACCTTTATCTTTCGCGTCAGAGAACAACGCCGGAAGCACTTCGCCGTCGTGCAAATGCAGCGGTGAGAAAACGAATCTGTGCAAATGCTCCCCGTCGCCTACTGCGCAGGGAGAAAACTTGCTAACGGATTCGCACTCGCAGTACGCGTCTGGATAGCTAGCGTCGATCAGCTTGGCGCGGTTAGATACCTCGCCTCTCCCACTCGGTAGTCCTTCGAATAATGCCCTACACGACATATCTAAGTCAGACCAAACCCAGATGGGCCAAGAAACCGGAATGAAGGACCGCTTCGTTAAGTGCCAAATCAGCACTCGCGAATCTCAGGCCGGCGGCGTTGTAGATGTAATGGAACGTCCCGTCCCCAGGGAAGGATATCTCGATGTAGCTGTCGGCTTCCTTCCAGAATAGGGAAATCTCTCCGTCACCAGCTAGCATGGGGATAGGCGCTTCAAATCTAATTGGAAGGACGTGCAGAAACTCAATGGCATTGCTCCACGAGGCGTAGGTGGCCGGCTCTCCGCCGTATCCATCCCAATCGTGACCCGCCTTTAGATAAGAATGTAGCTTTGCATAAAGCCTGCTCATACCCACATCCCTGCTATTAGCGTGAGTGGGAGGTAGCTGAACGAAAAACCCTGTGAACCCTTGAGGAATCAGAGTCTTCGGCGCGTTTTTGGTCGTGGTGACCTGCACCACATACGGCGGAGGCTGATCCACTAACGTGGACTGTGTTTCCATAGAAACGGCCATAGCAACTCTCCTTAGTTGGGATGGACTGTGTTGAATGAGATCATAGCTTTAACCTCATCCGTCAGCATATCCCCCACCACCAATTTATTCTGGTCATGCAGGAATTGGAATACATCATTCATCTGATCGTTCAACAAACCACCAACGACCGGGTTGAACATTTCAAAGAGCTGATACTTGTGGATGGTCGTAATCTGAACGTCGAACACGGAGGCGGTTTCAGTAACATTCACGTTCACGTTGGTCAGCAGTTTGCCACCAAGGCCGAATTCAGGCCGGGTGAAAAATCCATGATGAGAATGAAAAGCATCTGTCAGTGATGTGAAGGTAGGCGGCAAGAACTTGTTCCCCGGGCTGAAAAGCTCTGTGAGGGGCTGCGCCTCACCTCTGGGAAAGGTCACCTTGAAGGCGTCCGTATACTGCAAAGACAGTGCAGAAAATTCAATTTCTCCCAGCCAGGGGGTAAGGATTGAAAGATATTTCTCGACCTCTGCCCACAATTCAGCCCACCGCACATATTCGCCGCAAACGATGATTAATGCATTCGTCTGAATATTGACTGAAAGCGCAGGCTCGCCGTTTGGCTTAACCCTGTCGAAAGCAATCCCTGAGATGGGCCCAGCAGGTCCAAAGGCTCCAGCAAAGGGGTGAGAGAATGGTGTTCCGATAAACTGTTCAATTCCTTGGCCTTGAGGAATGTTCAACATCATCTGCTGCTGTTTAGACACCCGAGGTAGCTTCTCCACCAATTGGTCGTGGAGATGTGTTCCCTCGAGCAAGCTGGCGAAAGCATGCGGAGGCAATGGCGCAGAAAACTCGAACAGAAACAAGACGTTACTGATCGCGTGCTTTCCGCCGTGCGGCTTGATGTTGGCTGCCATGGAACCTCAAAGGATCTTGTAAAGAGCTTTAGCACTATATATAGCAGCTGTAAAAGGCATGTGCATGATTAGGCTGCACCTTTCACCCTAGCGCTGCGGCGAGCGATAGTACCACAACGCATTCTTCCGTCTAAATCCGAAAACCGGAGCAGAATGACCGTAGATAAGCGCGAATTTCGTGCAGTTATCCACAAGCGCGCCTCATTTCACAATGAAAAAGCACGTCATCGGCGCGTACATTGAATCAGGAGCGCCAAGCGAAACGTGCAGTGCAGCTCAGGCTTCGCGTACAAAATAATCTATGCATCCCAGATCGTTACTGGCTAGAGGGTATGACTTGTAATCAGTAGGTCCCGGGTTCGACTCCTGGTGCCGGCACCATACAAGGTTCCAGAGAAGGCTTTCAAAATCTCTGGAACCCCCGAAAAACCCGCCTTCTGGCGGGTTTTTTCGTTTTGGCGTTCCGTCGGATTCCGCCAAATCTTATGGATACCAGCCGAAAACCACCTCGATTTTCCCGGGCAATCGTCCGCCCTGCCCGCCCATCCTTCATCAGCAGGCCTGCACACAAATCAGCGACGAACTGGGGCATGGTCGTCTCGACGTGGTATCGGCTTATAACGATGATCGAGCACGAGCAAAACATTCGACATGGAGCTGTTCCTGGCGGATCTTCTCACCGGCTAGCATGCCATTCGCGAACGTCACCTACGCCAAGCAAAGACCATTCAAGCGGAGATCTCTAATCGCTTGCACAAAGATAATCCATGGACCTGGCAGCGAAAGCATCTCGCATGGTTTCTAAACCGTCACGTGAACCAGCACGCTGAATCGACGCGCTATTACTGGCTACTGACCGCGCATTTGCTCACTCTTCGCTTAGGAAAATTCAACCTATAGATGAAGGTCAAAAACCGGTCAGAAGCAGGCTGATGGTGTAAATGGCTCAATTGACGTGTGAGGTTGTTTGGCTACTCGCTCGAAGTCATTGAACGAGTAGGGCTGCGTAAAAAATCAGACATCCACTGGCCACGTTCCGCGCCGCACCATTTCCCGCACCCGATCAGCACCATTGGCGCGTACCAGCAATTCCATACGGGCTTTTTCGATGTCCTCGGCACTCCATTGCTCGGTGGCCATGGTGGCTTTTTCGTGAGACCAGCCATTGTCGTAGTGACGGACCACATACTGCTGTTGGTATGCCCACATCTCGGTGCCCGGAATCGGGGTCACGATAAACGGGTTGGCGTAGGCCATGCCTGCGCCCATAAGGCCGACGGCATAGTCAATGGTATTACCGATTTGCCCCAGGCTTTCGATGAACGGCTGTTCGGCCGCCGAGGCCGGCGGGTTGACGAAGCCGAGCATGAAGCCGCCCGTCACCTGAATTCCGCACTCGGTAAACATCTGGATGATCTCAAAGGTTGCCTGCTGAATCGCGTTGAAACGCGACTTGTTGGAGTTCACCAGGCTCTCTTCGTTGGCGCTCTCCACCGCAAGGTAAATGTTGTAGCAACCGTTGTCGGCGATTGAACGGATAAACGTCTTCGCCGTGAGACCGCCGCGAATGGCAGCGATGACGTTGCGGTAGTGCGGGCTTTTGAGTTCCTGCTCATCAAGTTCCGCCAGAAATCGCTCGCCCTTGTGCAGCAGCACCAGATTGAACAGGCTCAGCCCACCTTCCTCGACCCACGGCAAATGGTGTTTCTTCAACAGCTTGCCGACCTCCATAGCGTACAGCGGGTCATGCATCAAGTGATCGTCTTCGATCAACACTTCGGTCACGCCTTGTTTGACCAAATCCGCCAGATGCAGGTCGAACCAGTCCAGCCCCAATGCCCGCCAGGGGCCGTTGATTTTGGGGATATAGCAGAAGTTGCAATTGACGTTGCAGCCTATGGTGGAAAAGATCTGCGCCCAGGCGCCGGTCTTGCGCACCCGCGCACCGGAGGAATGATAGGGCTGCAAGTAGTTGTTCATGTTCAGGAAACTGAAATCCGGCAACGGCATGACGGCCAGCCGCTCATCCAGATCCTGCCGGGCCGGGACAATGCTCAAGTAGCTGGATTTGCGAGTCGGTCGAACTAGTTGGCCACTGTAGCTGCGATAGGCAATGCCCGGCACCGCGTCGACATTGCCGCCTTCATGGGTGACCGCGTCGAGCAGCAGCGTGAAGGCGCGATCCGCTTCGTTGATCAGGGTGAAATCGAAAGGCGAGTCCAGCAAGGCATTCTGCCAGTCACCGCTGGAATGGGCACCGCCCGTCACCAGCAGCAAATTTGGATCGATGGATTTCACCAGGTCGGCCAGCGCCCGGGCGTTGCCCCATTGCACGGTGTACTTGCACTGGATGCCGACGATGTCCGGTTGTGCATCTTCGATGATCTTGCGCATTTGCACATCGGTGAGGCCATAGCGGACCAAATGGCCCTGATCGACGTTCACCAGAGTGTTTTCCTGGGACCAGCCGGCGAATGGCGCGTCGACGATCTGCACGTCGTAGCCGGCGCGCTTGGCCACCGTGGCGATGCGCAACAGGCCAATGGGCGTGCCGGCGCGTTTCATTACTTCGAACGTGTCGATGCCGATGTCGGCAAATGCGCTGCCCAGCGGTACCGGCTCAATCAGCCGCGTGTAAGGCGGCACGAACAGCAACACACGTGGCGCTTCGCCATTTGCGCGGCGGCGAATGCCGCTGCGGCTGGACTTCAATGACGGTAGTCCCAGATGCTGGAGCGCAGGACGAGTGGGCGCCACGCTGAATCGTGGCAGGTCGCGTTCAATTCTTGTGGCGCCTTCAGAGGCAATCAGGTCCATCTCAAAGCTCCTTTACAACAGTGATGTCGGCGTTGGGCTGGCCTGTTTTCGAGGTGGCGATAACAGCGCCGACGATAATCAGCAGTGTGGGAATAATCAGGATCGGGCTGGCATGGCTTTGCCCTATGGCCACCAGCAGCAGGGTCGAGATCAGGGGGGCCAGATAGGAGAGAGCGCCGAGCATCGCCAGGCTGCCGTGCTTGGTGGCGTGGTCCCAGGCGAAAAACGCCAGGCCCACCGGCCCCAGGCCAAGGCCGACGATGGCCGCCCATTGCCCGGCGCTTGGAATGACCGCGGTTTCAAACGCCAGATGGCAGACCAGGCCGGCCACTGCGACGAGGCCACAGATGCCACCAATGATGCTGCTTGGCACGTCACTGAAACGGCGGTTGATCACCGAATAGGACGACCAGACCAGCGCGCAGGCGAAGGCGGCCAGGTAGCCGGCTACCGGCATGGCGGCGGCTTCATCCGAGGCGCGCTGTTGCATGATGAACGCCGTACCGGCCAACCCCAGCAGCGCGCCGAGTAACTGGCGTTTGCGCAGCCGTTCCCCCGCGCTGAAGGCCGAGAGCAGCACAATCAACAGTGGCCACAGGTAGGCAATCAGGCTCGCCTCGGCAACCGGGGCAGCCTTGAGGGCGAAAAAATACAGCGCGTGGTAGGCGAATATCCCTAGAAAACCGACCGCCCATACCGACCAGGGCTGACGCCAGCTGCGAAACCCCGCCATGCCGTTGCGGCCAAGGATGCACAGGCTCGCTACAAACGCGACGGCAAAACTCAGGGTCAGCAGTTGGAAGGGTGGAATGCCTTCGGTGAGGCTGGTCAGCAACGCCAGGCATGACCACAGGAACACCGCGATCACG
>NZ_BCBO01000077.1:0-6631 GCF_001320835.1 Pseudomonas sp. NBRC 111138
TGGCCGAGGCTGCGGCTCTGACAGACACCTGTGTTTTGGCAATGCGCGTCACTTCGGTCATCTACGCCCCGTCTGATTTATCCTTGTCGGTGGGGCAATCATAGAAAGGTCCGGCCGGGCGGGTATTGATGAGCACTGCTGAAGATTTGTTCAGGCCTGCCGGATTCACCTTACCCGCGAACTTCGTCGCACCGTGGCCGGCGTCAGGTCGCGGTTCTTTTTCAGGGCGTGGGTGAGTGCACTTTGATCGGCATAACCGACGCGGTGGGCGATCTCGGTGATCGACAGCGCGGTTTCGCACAGCAAGTCGATGGCACGGTTGAGACGCAAGGTGGCGATATGCGCAAAAGGCGTGCTATTCAAATGGCGAGCGAACAGCACGTAGAGTTGCCGCTCGCTGGTGCCTGCCACCCGTGCAATCTCGGTGGCGCTAAGCCGGCTGTCCAGATGGCTTTCGATGTAAGCGAGTGCCCGTGCCAGGGTGAACTGACCATGCTCAGGGATGATTCCGGGCGGCAGCGTCAGCGAAGACAGCAGCAAAGTACTCCAGGACTCCGCCACCTGAGGTGAACTGGTCAGCAAGGGCGCGCTGCGGCTGGCGTATTCGAGTAAATGGCGGATTTCCGGGCCTACTGGGAAAAAGCGTTTGTCGGCCTGGAGTCTGGTCGACAGGTCGAGATTCTTGGGCCCGCCGAACGTCGTGGCCGGCACGTCGAGTACCAGAAAGATATTGGCCTTTTGCGCCAGAAACGCATGGCGAGCACCGGCAGGAATTACCACGCCCTGACTCCAGTCGACCTTGCCGGCCCGACCGTCGACTTCGATGTCCATGGAGCCGGACTGCGGCAGCACGAGCTGATGAAAGTCGTGATCGTGCAATTCGACTTGGCCCGAATACGAACGAAGGGCCAGTGAAACCGCTGGGTTATCGTGACTGCCCATAGCGCCTCTCCGTTGGCTCAGGTTCACATCATGCCTGAGTCAGAGAACCCGGTGCCACTCCCGCGAGCGCTCAGGGGAGATGCGACGAGTCATCGGCAAGAACTCCTGCGGGACGCGGGCTGATTTCATCGCGGGCAAGCCCGGCGCCCACAGCGCAAAGCCCTGGCCAGGATAGGCCAGGGCTTTTTACGAATGACGACCCATGCGCCCATAGCGATATGGCACATAGCCACTTTTCCAATTGACACCCCCTCCCCACTCCGTTAAAAACCCCGCCTTGCTTGCGTTTTTATCGAGACATGGATGTTGTCCAAACCCCCGCTGTTCAAATACCGCCGCTATTGGCTGGCGGTCATCATCGTGTTGCTGGCGATTCTTGATCCTTTCGGCCTGGCCAGTTCCAGCGACAAGGCGTCGGCGCAGTGGCTCAATCGTATGTTCGCCAGTCACTACCCGAGCCTTGGGCAGCAGCGGGTGGCGGTGGTGTTGATCGATGATGCCTACCTGATGCGCAATAACAGTTCGTGGCCCATGCCCTATGGCGAGCAGAGCAAGTTGTTCAAGCGCTTGCTGGCGTACAAGCCCCAGGCGGTGTTTGTGGATTTGCTTTATAGCCACGACCACTCGTTTGGCGACCCGACGCGGGGCAGCCAGTTGCTGGCGAATGTGTTTGAGCGTTATCAACGCCAAAGCATCCCGTTGTGGCTGGCCAATACTGGGTTGACTCGGGCAGAGGCGGGCCAGGCGAATACGCTGGCGCCGTTCATGCAGGTGAGCCAGCCGGCGCTGGTTGTATGGGAAGGGGTGGATGACAAGTATCCACTGGCGATGCGCACACAGGCAGGGCTGATGGAAACTCCCGCCCTGTCGCTGTATCGAGTGTTCTGTGCCACGCAGCACTGCAAGCAGCCGCCGGTGGATGTGCAAGCCGCTGCGCAGCGCCAGCCCATCGCGGTGCAGTGGGGGCTGAAGCTGGCGCCCGAACAGGCACGTATTGCCGATATCCGCCACTGCGCGCCGGCACGGCATTTTTTGCTGGACGGGGTGGCGCAGTTATTTCAGGCGGTGTTCTGGAAGCTCGACGACTCGGCCCAGGCGCGCTGCCCTTATACGCTGACGTTGTCGGCCAGTGACCTGGAGGTCAGCGACCCCGATGACCAGGCACTGGTCGCCGACTTACTGCGCGACCGCCTGGTGTTGGTGGGCGCCAATATCGCGTCTACAGGGGACCTGGTGGAGTCGCCGGTACACGGCCAACTCCCTGGCGTTTACCTGCACGCCATGGCGCTGGACAACCTGATCAATGCGGGCATGGACTACGACCATGAACCTGCCAATTTCCCCCACTTGCCGTTCAATTGGCTGGACCTGCTGGAGCTCGGGCTGCTGGCGTTGATCGCCGTGCTCAAGGCGCTGCACGCACGTCGCCTGGCGGGCCATCGCACCTGGAGCCGGTGGCGGCGCCAGGAAATCTGGTTCTTTACCTCGCCGTGCCCGTCGTGGCTGTTGGTGATGTCGATGTTGGCGGGGGTCAGTGTGTTGCTGAGCCTCAATGACATCACCCCGGTCAACGTACTGGGCATTGTGTTGCTGTCGTTGGTGCTGTTCAGCGAGCGGATCGAAGCCTTCTTCGACCGCGATCGCTGAGTGCACCGCTCTGCTATCTGACTCAAGGAAACCAAGGATGAACAGAAGCCTCATCGTCTTGCTCGCCGCCCTCTTCACCCAGGGCGCCTGGGCAGAAACCCACAGTATCAAGGCGTTCCTCGCCGACCCGGTGACAGTGCTGGACGAGCAGGGCAAGCAACAACGTGAGCTGGCGAAAAAGGACGCGCCCACCCAGCCCCTGCCGGTATTGCAGTACAACCAGGCACTGGACCTGGTGCAGGTAGAACTGGCAGGCCAGAAGGTGTGGCTGGACACCATGGATTTGCGCATCGAGCCCCCGCTGAACGTCGTCGACCTGCCCTGCCAGGGCCTGACCAAAAGCCAGGCCAAGGACAGCCGCAACAACTCCACCATCGGTTTTGGTGCCGGCTGCAATCAATAAAAGGAGCGTTGCGGTGAAGGGATATCTAGTAGCAGCCAGCCTGTTGGCCAGTTCGGTGCTCAGTGGTTGCGCCACCTTGAAAGGCGCAGACCAGGCGTTTATGAACCTGGTGGGGCCCTCGACCCAGTCCCGGGTTCAGGGCCATTACGTGGATAACAGCGACGTACGCCAGTATTACAAGCTCGACCCACAGCGCCAGAGCCAGCAGCGTTTGAGCTACGACGGGCGTGCGGTACCGGCCGCTGAAGCGCGCCAGCAGAACCTGGTGGATATCCCGATGCTGCAAGGCTACTTGCAGGGCATCGTCACGCGCTTGTCCAAGGGCTGGCCGGGGGAGTTGCCGCCGCTGCAGGTGAAGATCACCGACAGCTATGGCTTCGGGCCGTCGGCAGACCCCTACGGCAACCTGTTCGTGCCGCTGGGCATGCTGGACAACGTCGCCAGTGAAGATGAAATCGCCGCGATGCTGGGCCATGAAATGAGCCACGTATTGCTGCATCACCATGACCGCATGGCCGCTTTCCAGCAACAGAAAGACATGTTTACCACCGTCGCCTCCACGGTCGCCTTGGCCACCATGGCTGCCGATACGGGCGTGGACCGCAGCTCCGGTACGATGAAACTGTTCAGTAAAGACCCAGCCGGCACCCAGAAGACCATCGGCAACACCGTGCTGTACACCGCTCTGGCCAATACCTTTTCCGATCAGGTATGGAGCACCGCCTGGGGCCGCAGCCAGGAAGACCAGGCCGACTTGCTGGGCACCGACTTGATGATCCGTGCCGGTTACGCGCCGCGAGCCGCCACCCATAGCCTGGAGCGCCTCAACGACTTCCAGGGCAAGCAGAAGCCCTTGCTCACGGGGTTCCTCACGGCGCGCAAGAATGCCATGCAGGATTCGCTGCAGCAGTTCAATCTCGACCAGTTCACCAAAGAGCTGGACGTGCTGGTCAAGGATGGCTTGACCACCGGCATCACCGCGACCAGCCAATACTTCAACCGCTCACATATGTCGGCCATGGACCGCGACACCGAGCTGCGCCAGTACTTGCAACGCGAGTATCGCCAGGAACGCCGCGCCCGGGTCAACCCGCAAAGCTGGTCGAAAATGAAGAATACGCCCCAGGTGGCGAAGGCTTTGCAGGGCTATAAAGACGCGTACTTCGCGATTGATGCCCTGGAGAAAAACAAGGTGCCAGACGCTGACGCTTTCATCCGCAAGGCCCTGGCTTCGCCGGTAAAAGACCAGCCGAGCATTCGGCGCGCTGCCTATACCGTGCGCCTGGCCCAAGGCAAAAACAGCGAAGCGGTGAAAGAGTTGCAGGCGATCAAGGACTGGTCCCTGGCAGGGCCTTCCACCTATGACTTGATGATCAGCTACCACCTCAAACGCGGTGACGGGCAATCGGCACTGGCGATGATCGACAAGGCAGAACGCAACCTGGGCTCGGAAGAACTGTTTATTACCGAGAAGCTGTTGGCCAACCAGCAACTGCAGAATGCGCAGCAGGTGCAAAGCGTACTGCGCAAATGCGAGCAGTACCCGACGCGCAAAGAGAACTGCAAAAAGCTCGCACCGGTCAAAGCCTGACGCCCCCGCGAGCGGACAATAAAAAACCCCGAACCAGTCGGGGTTTTTTATCGCCTGGCATCAGGCACGACATTCGATCAATTAGAAAACGTTGATCGGGTAGTCGGCGAACAGACGGATTTCGTTACCGCCTACGTTGTAGTTGCTGGCGTTGTTGGAAACGCGCAACCACGAGGCACGGGCACGCAGGCTCAGGTCTTTGGCTGGGCCGCTCTGTACCACGTACTTGAACTGGTTCCAGATTTCACGCTCGGTGCCATCGCCACGGCCAGTGCCGTCGTCGATGTTGGTGCCGCGCACGTAGGCAATGTTGTAGGTCAGGCCCGGTACGCCGAAGGTGGCGAAGTCGATGCCATAACCTGCTTGCCAGGAGCGCTCGTCCTTGCCGTTGAAGTCGGACCAGTAGGAGTTGGCCAGCAGGATGGTATTGCCGCCGTCGCCAATGCCGCCAGCGTTGCGGTAGCCACCGTACAGGTAGCCGGTGTCACCGGTGCTGCGCTGGTGAGCGAGGGTGAAGCTGTGCGCGCCAACGGCCCAGGTAGCGCCCAGGCTCCAGATCTTGTTGTCGCGAGCGTCCGCATCACCTTGGTTTTCCAGGGCGAAGCTGCGGTCCAGCTTGGTCTTGTAACCGTTGAAGTCAAACGTCAGCGACTGTTGTTCTGGCAGGGCCAGCACGTAGTTGACGTTGACGTATTGCTTCTTCAGCACGTCCTGCATGTCGGAGGCGTACAAAGCAGCCGACAGGCTTTCGGTGAATTTGTAGCTACCACCGATGTAGTTGATGCTCTTCAAACGGCCGCTGTCGCTGCCCTCGGCGCTCTTGCGAGCTTCCTTGGTGAAGTGACCAGCATCCAGTTGCAGGCCGGCGATCTCTTTGGAAACGATCGAGGTGCCCTCGTAGGTTTCCGACAGCAGGCGCGAGTTGTCGTATTGCAGGACCGGCACGGCCGGCATCTGCTGACCGTATTTGATCACGGTGTTGGAGATACGCGCCTTGACGGCTGCGCCGCCTTTGGCCAGGTCGTTGGCGGCTTCTCCGCTGTCACCTTGCTTGAAGAAGTCGATACCGCCAGCGCCGCTGCGACCTTTACCACCATCCAGGCGGATAGCGTATTGGCCAATCACATCCACACCCACACCGACGGTGCCTTGGGTGAAGCCGGACTCGAACTTGCCGATGAAGCCTTGGCCCCATTCAGCTTTGTCCTGCTTGCCGTTTTTGTAGTCACGGCTGATGTAGGCGTTACGTGCTGCGATGTTCAGGTGGCTGTCTTCAACGAAACCCTTGGATTGCTCCTGGTCGTTTGCCATTGCTGTCGATGCGCTCAAAATCCCCAGAGCGATCAGACTCATCCGTTGCTTCAACATTTTCTTATATTCCTTATTACGGGTTGAGTACGCGCTGTGACACCAGGCTCCTGTTGCTTTTCTGGTGTCGACCTTGCCAGCAAAAAGAAGGCCCGCGGACGACTGAACTGCCGCGGGCCTTTTTTATTGGATTTAGTCATGGTGGTTAGCCACAGGCGTTGGGCGCAATCCTATGCGGGCGTTGAACTATGTGTCAATTTCGTGAATCGTCTGTATTTAGGCGATATTCGTCTAAGCGGCGGGCTAAAGCGGCGGGATGAAAGCGTTGAAAACACCTTGATCAGCCTTTGGAAACACATTAAGTAACAAATCCGCATGCAATGCGTTAGGGAATAGATAACGCGCGCAAATGCAAAGCATTACCATTCGCGCACAATTTTCCTGCCATGTCATTTGGATACACTCCCATGCCTGCCCCTCGCCTGACGCCTCTCTCCCTTGGGCTCTCTGTCCTGCTGTCTGCTGGTTTTGCCGGTGCGGCCACGGTCCTGCCCGAAACCTCGATCAGCGTGGAAGCAGACGAAGACGACCCACGGGTCAAAGAGACCAGCACCGCCACACGCACCGCGACGGCTGTTCGCTATGTGCCCCAGGCGATCGACTCAGTCAAAACCGAAAGCCTGCGCTCCTATGGCACCAACGAGCTGGGCCAAGCGTTGAGCGGTATCCCCAACGTCAGC